>NZ_JBEYYT010000363.1:0-9967 GCF_040645715.1 Spirillospora sp. NPDC046719
GGCACGGCGGGCGTCAACCGTTGATGTTGATGTTGACGTTCGTGTTGTGGTCGCCGCAGCAGTGGTGGCAGCCCCCGGCGATGGCCGCGGGCGCGGCGGCGGACGCCGTGGAGGCCGACGCGCCCGTGGAGAGGCCGACGAAGCCGGCGAGCAGCGCGGCGACGGTCAGGACCAGGGCAGAGAGAAACTTCCGCATGATCATCCCTTTCGTTCGTTATGCGGCGGTCGCTCCGCGATGGTCCCCTTGTGGGCACTCTCTGTAACGCTTCCATCGCCATAAGTAGGCAAAGGCGCGGCGGGTCAGTACGACTTGGGCAGCCCCAGCGAGTGCTGCGCGACGAAGTTGAGGATCATCTCCCGGCTGACCGGCGCGATCCGCATCAGCCGGACGACCCCGGCCAGCATCCCGACGCCGTACTCGGTGGTGAGGCCGTTGCCGCCGTGGGTCTGGATGGCCTGGTCGACGCAGTGGATCGCGGCCTCGGCCGTCGCGTACTTCGCCATGTTCGCGGCCTCGCCGGCGCCCATGTCGTCGCCCTCGTCGTACAGCCAGGCGGCCTTCTGCCCCATCAGCCGGGCCAGCTCCAGCTCGATCTTGGCGGCGGCGAGCGGGTGCGCGAGGCCCTGGTGCGCGCCGATCGGCGTCCTGAAGACCTGCCGGTCCTTGGCGTAGGAGATCGCCTTGCCGAGCGCGAGCCGGCCGATCCCGGCGCCCATCGCCGCCGCCATGATCCGCTCGGGGTTGAGGCCGGCGAACAGCTGGAGCAGGCCGCCGTCCTCGTCGCCGACGAGCGCGTCGTAGGGCAGCCGGACGTCGTCGAGGTGGCAGATGAACTGCTTCTCCGGCGACACGATCTCCATGTCGATGGGGGTGAAGGTGAAGCCGTCGGTGCCCGTGGGGACGATGAACAGCGACGGCCGCAGGTTGCCCTTCTGGTCCTCGGTGCGGCTGACGAACAGCACCGCGTCGGCCTCGTCCACTCCGGAGATGAACGTCTTCTGCCCGTTCAGCACCCAGCCGTCGCCGTCGCGGCGGGCGGTGGTGGTGATGCGGTGCGCGTTGGACCCGGCGTCCGGCTCGGTGATCGCGAACGCCATCTTCACCGACCCGTCGGCGAACCTCGGCAGCCAGTGCTTCTGCTGCGCCTCGGTGCCGGACCGGGCGATGATCGTCGCGCAGATCGCCGGGGAGACGACCATCAGCAGCAGCGGGCAGCCCGCCGCGGCGAGCTCCTCGCAGACGGCGGCGAGGTCGCCGATGCCGCCGCCTCCGCCGCCGTACTCCTCCGGCACGTTGACGCCGAGGTACCCGAGCCGCCCGGCCTCGGCCCACAGCTCGTCGGTCTTCTCACCCGCGCGCGCCTTCTCGACGTAGTACGACGAGCCGTACTTGGCGCCCAGCTCGGCGACCGCTGCGCGCAGCGCCTGCCGTTCCTCGGTCTCGACGAAGCTCATTCGGGGGTTCCTTCCACGGAGATGACGGCGAGGACGGCGCCGGACTCGACCTGCCGTCCGGCCTCGACGTTCAGTTCGGCGACGGTCCCGGCGGCGGGGGCGGCGATGCGGTGCTCCATCTTCATCGCCTCCAGGACGACGAGGGTCTGCCCCTCGGCGACGGCCGCGCCGGGCTCGGTCTCGACCCGCACGACCGTCCCGGGCATGGGGGCGAGCAGGGAGCCGGGCGCGACCTGCGCGCTCGGGTCGGTGAAGCGCGGCACGGCCCGCAGCGCGACGGGGCCGAGCCGGGAGTCGACGAACACCTCGTCTCCGGCGGCGGCGACCGTGAACGTCTCGCGCAGCCCGTCCCGGTCGAGGACGACGCGGTCCGGTCCGGCGCTCACCAGCGCCGTTCCCGGGCACAGCTCGCTGACCAGGCCGTCGCGGCCGAGGCGGTAGTCGACGTCGACCGTGCCGTGCGGGCCGTCGAACGACCGGCGCTGCGGCTGCGACCGGACGTTGCGCCACCCGGACGGCAGCCCGCCGAGCACCCCGGCGGACGCGCGGGCCCGCGCCGCGCCGGCGAGCGCTGCGGCCAGCGCGGACACCGCGACGGTCTCCTCTCCGGCGAGCGGCGCGGCCAGGGCGTCCAGTCCGATCCGGTCGAGGTAGCCGGTGTCGGTGTCCCCGGCCAGGAACGCCGGCTCCTCCAGGATGCGCACCAGCAGGTCGCGGTTGGTGGTCAGGCCGTGGACGCGTGCGCCGCGCAACGCGGCCGCCAGGCGGCGCGCGGCGGCGGCGCGGGTCGGCGCCCAGGCGATGACCTTGGCGAGCATCGGGTCGTAGTGGACGCCGACCTCGCTGCCGCTCTCCACGCCGCTGTCGAGCCGCAGCCCGCCGGACGGCGGGACGGCGAACGCGGCGTCCACCCCGGGCACCTCGAAGGTGTGCAGGGTGCCGCTCGCGGGCCGCCAGTCGTGCGCGGGGTCCTCGGCGTACAGGCGGACCTCGATGGCGTGCCCGCGCGGCTCCACGTCATTGCGCGGGAGCGCGCCGCCCTCGGCGCACTCGATCTGCAGCCGGACGAGGTCGACCCCGTAGACGCACTCGGTGACCGGGTGCTCGACCTGAAGGCGGGTGTTCACCTCCAGGAAGTAGAAGCGGCCGTCCGGCGCGAGCATGAACTCGACCGTCCCGGCGCCGACGTACTCGATGGCGCGGGCGGCGTTCTCCGCGGCCGTGCACAGCGCGTCACGCAGCGCGTCGTCGACGGCCGGCGACGGCGCCTCCTCGATGATCTTCTGGTGGCGGCGCTGGATGGAGCACTCCCGCTCGCCGAGGGCGACGACGGTGCCGTGCGCGTCCGCGATGATCTGCACCTCGATGTGGCGGGCGCTCTCCAGCAGCGGCTCGCAGAACACGGTCGGGTCGCCGAACGCCGACTCGGCCTCGCGGCGGGCGCCGGCGACGGCGTCCGGCAGCTCGTCCAGGGTCCGGACGATCCGCATGCCGCGCCCGCCGCCGCCCGCGGACGCCTTCACCAGCAGCGGCAGGTCGGCGGCCGTGACCTGCGCGGGGTCCAGTTCCGGCAGCACCGGCACCCCGGCCGCCGCCATCAGCTTCTTCGCCTCGATCTTCGAGCCCATCGCGGCGATCGCGGCGGGCGGCGGCCCGATCCAGGTCAGGCCCGCGTCGAGGACGGCCTGCGCGAACGCGGCGTTCTCCGACAGGAACCCGTAGCCGGGGTGGACGGCGTCGGCGCCCGCCCGGCGCGCCGCGTCCACCACCTTCGCGGCCGCGAGGTAGGTCTCGGCGGGCGACGCCCCGGGCAGCCGCACCGCCGCGTCCGCCTCGCGGACGAAGGGCGCGCCCGCGTCGGGGTCGGAGTGCACGGCGACGGTCCCGATGCCGAGGTCCCGGCAGGCCCGGAACACCCGGCGGGCGATCTCGCCGCGGTTGGCGACCAGCACAGTCTTGATCATCTGCGACTCACATCCGGAAGACGCCGAAGCCGTCGGCTCCGCGCACGGGCGCGTTGTGGACAACGGACAGGCACAGGCCGAGGACGGTGCGGGTGTCGCGCGGGTCGATCACCCCGTCGTCGTAGAGCCGGCCGGACAGGAAGAACGGCAGCGACTCCGCCTCGATCTGCGTCTCGACGAGCTCGCGCATCGCACGGTCCTGGTCCTCGTCGTAGGCCTGGCCGCGCGCCTCGGCGGCCTGCCGCGCCACGATCGACAGCACGCCCGCGAGCTGCTGCGGCCCCATCACCGCCGACTTCGCGCTCGGCCAGGTGAACAGGAACCGGGGGTCGTACGCCCGGCCGCACATGCCGTAGTTGCCGGCGCCGTACGACGCCCCCATCACGATGGTGATGTGCGGGACCCTGCTGTTCGCCACCGCGTTGATCATCAGGGCGCCGTGCTTGATGATCCCGGCCTGCTCGTACTCCTTGCCGACCATGTAGCCGGTGGTGTTGTGCAGGAACAGCAGCGGCGTGTCCGCCTGGTTCGCGAGCTGGATGAACTGCGCGGCCTTCTGCGCCTCCGCGCCGAACAGCACGCCCTGCGCGTTGGCGAGGACCCCGACCGGGTAGCCGTGGATCCGGGTCCAGCCGGTGACCAGGCTCGTCCCGTAGAGCGGCTTGAACTCGTCGAACTCCGAGCCGTCCGCGATCCGGGCGATCACCTCGCGCGGGTCGAACGGGATCTTCAGGTCCTCGGGGACGATCCCCGCCAGCTCCTCCACGTCGTACCGCGGCTCCTCGACGGGGCCGGGCGCGGGGCCGAGCTTGCGGTGGTTGAGGTTCTTCACGATCTGCCGCCCGATGCGCAGCGCGTCCGCCTCGTCCGCGGCCATGTAGTCGGCGAGGCCGGACGTGCGGGCGTGCATCTCGGCGCCGCCGAGCTCCTCGTCGTCGGCCTCCTCACCGGTCGCCATCTTCACCAGCGGCGGCCCGCCGAGGAACACCTTCGCGCGCTCCTTGACCATGACGACGTGGTCGCACATGCCCGGGATGTACGCGCCGCCGGCGGTGGAGTTGCCGAACACCAGCGCGATCGTCGGGATCCCAGCGGCCGAGAGCCGGGTCAGGTCGCGGAACATCCGGCCGCCCGGGATGAAGATCTCCTTCTGCGTCGGCAGGTCCGCGCCGCCCGACTCGACCAGGTTGATCACGGGCAGCCGGTTCTCCAGCGCGATGTCGGACGCGCGGAAGCTCTTCTTCACCGTCCACGGATTGCTGGCGCCGCCCCGCACCGTCGGGTCGTTCGCGACGATCATGCATTCGACGCCCTCGACGACGCCGATGCCGGTGACGACGCTCGCGCCGACCGGGAAGTCGCTGCCCCAGGCGGCGAGGGGGCTGAGCTCCAGGAACGGCGAGTCGGGGTCGAGCAGCAGCTCGATCCGCTCCCTGGCCAGCATCTTCCCGCGCTTGCGGTGCCGGGTGACGTACTTCTCGCCGCCTCCCTCCAGCGCCTTGGCGTGCTCGGCGTCCAGCGCGGCCAGCTTCTCCAGCATGGCCGCGCGCCGCTCCCGGTACTCCGGGCCGCCGGTGTCGAGCGTGCTCTTGAGGGTCAACGGACTCCCTCCGGGTTCTCGATGTTCTCCGCCGCCGGAGCCTCGGCCTTGGCCCCGGTCTCAGTCCCGGCCTTGCCCTCGGCCTTGCTCTCGGCCCTGTCCTCGGCCTGCGGGGCGAGCAGGGTTTCGGGCACGTCGGCGAGGCGGGACCGCAGCCACTCCCCCAGGGCCTTGCCCTGCGGGTCGAACCGGGTCGAGGCGGACACGCCTTCCTGCAGCAGGCCCTCGACGACGAAGTTGACGGCCCGCAGGTTCGGCAGGACGTACCGCCGGACGCGGTGGTCGCGGGTCTCGGGCATCAGCTCGTTCAGCCGCTCGACGGTGAGGAAGGGCTCCAGCCACCGCCACTGCGCGTCCGTGCGGGCCCAGACGCCGATGTTGGCGTCCCCGCCCTTGTCTCCGCTCCGCGCCCCCGCGACGCGTCCCAGTGGAACCCGCACCGTCCGTCCGGCGGGCGGGGGCGGGTTGTCCACAGAACGCGATTCGACTTCCGGGGCAGACCCGGCGGGCTGGACACTGGAAGTGGGGTCGCCCCCCTGGGCGGGCGGGGGCCGCCTCCCATGCGCCTCGACTTCCGGCTCCTCCCGCGCCTCGACGCCCGCCTCGTCACGCGTCCCGGCGCCCGGCTCGTCCCGTGTCCCGGCGCCCGGCTCGGCGACGACCGGCGCGGCGGGGATCGGCACGCGCTTCCCGTCGGGCAGGACGGCGACGTGCTCGACCTCCCCGTTGGGCACGAACGCCGGCTTGTACACCCCGTACGGGCCGCCCTTCCCGGGCGGCGACGTCATCGTGAACCCGGGGTATCCGGCCAGCGCCAGCTCCACGACCGCCCCGCTGAACCGGCGCCCCACCTTCTCCGGGTCCGGGTCGAGGACGGCGCACCGCAGCAGCGAGGTCGCCGCGCCCTGCGAGGCCGGATCGGTCGCGGGGGCGCCGATGAGCGTCCATTCGACGCGGGCCGGCGGCGCGTCGCCGAACGCGGCCTCGAGCTGGGCCTTCGCGAACGCCGCCTTGGCCTCGATGCCGAGTCCGGTGAGGACGAACGTCATCTCGTTGCGGTGACCGCCGAGGTGGTTCAGGCACACCTTCGTCGTGGCGGGCGGCGGCGAGCCCTCGACCCCGCCGATCCGCACCCGGTCGGGGCCGTCCTCCGCCAGCTCGAT
This sequence comes from Spirillospora sp. NPDC046719, assembly GCF_040645715.1. Lineage (NCBI taxonomy): Bacteria > Bacillati > Actinomycetota > Actinomycetes > Streptosporangiales > Thermomonosporaceae > Spirillospora > Spirillospora sp. NPDC046719. The sequence continues at coordinate 6,183 of NZ_JBEYYT010000363.1, forward strand.
GGTGTCGAAGTGCGTGGTCACGTCGGGGCCGGCGTAGGCGGGCGCGCCGATCTCGTACAGCAGCTGCGCCGTGACGGTCTCGACGGTCACGGCACCGCCCGTCCCGGGATGCTTGGTGATCACGCTGGAGCCGTCGGCGTGGATCTCCGCGAGCGGAAAGCCCAGTGGCTTTACATTGTAGATTTCTTCGAAGAAGGCGTAGTTGCCGCCGGTCGCCTGCGCCCCGCACTCCAGGACGTGGCCGGCGGCCGTCGCCCCGGCCAGCGCGTCCCAGTCGTCGCGCGCCCATCCGAAATGCGCCGCCGCCGGCCCCACGACCAGCGACGCGTCCGTCACCCGTCCGGTGACCACCACGTCCGCGCCGGCCCGCAGGCACTCGGCGATGCCCCACGCGCCGAGATAGGCGTTGGCGGTGAGCGGGCCGCCGTAGCGGGGATCGGCCAGCCCCAGCTCACCGGCGCGCGGCAGCAGGTCGTCCCCCTCGACGTGGGCGATCCGCACGTCGACGCCGAGCCTGCCGGCCAGCTCGCGCAGCCGCTCGGCGAGCCCGCGCGGGTTCAGCCCGCCGGCATTGGTGACGATCTTGACGCCGCGCTCGGCGGCGAGCCCGAGGGACTCCTCCATCTGGCGCAGGAAGGTGGACGCATACCCGGCCCCGGGGTCCTTCATCCGGCTCCGGCCCAGGATCAGCATCGTCAGCTCGGCCAGGTAGTCGCCGGTGAGGACGTCCAGGGGACCGCCCTCCAGCATCTCCCGCACCGCGCTGAAACGGTCGCCGTAGAAGCCCGAGGCGTTACCGATCCGCAAGGGTCGACTCATGGCCAGCACCCTGCCAGCCCGCTCTGAAAAAATCAATCGCGCTTGATTGTTTTTCGGCGGCAGGATTTGGTTGACTGGAGGGCCACCCGAGCCGAGGAAGAGATGACCACGCAGGCGATCCCCCGAGAACCGCAGCAGGACCGCAGCCGCGCGACCCGGCGGCGCCTCCTGGAGGCGGCCGTCGACTGCCTCGCGTCGATCGGCTGGGCCGGCACCACGGTCGCCACCGTCGCCGAACGCGCCGGGGTGTCGCGCGGCGCCGCCCAGCACCACTTCCGCACCCGCGAGGAGCTGGTCACCGCCGCGGTCGAGTACGGCTCGGAAGTGCGGATGGCGCAGATGCGCGAGCACCTGGACGCGCTCGCCGACCGCCGGCCGTCCACCCTCGACGTCGTCACCCTCCTCGGCGAGATGTACACCTCGCCGCTGTTCCGCGCCGCGCTCCAGCTGTGGGTCGCCGCCAGCTCCGACGAGCAGCTCCGCGCGCAGGTCCTGCCGCTCGAGGCCCGGGTGGGGCGCGAGGCCCACCGCCTCACCGTCGAGGCCCTCGGCGCGGACGAGTCCGTGCCCGGCGTCCGGGAGACCGTGCAGGCAACTCTCGACCTCGTCCGCGGCCTCGGCCTCGCCGACCTGCTCACCGACGACTCGGCCCGCCGCGGCGGGCTCCTGCGCCAGTGGGCGGCGACCCTCGACATGGCCCTGTCCGCACGCTGAACCGCGCGCCCGGCCATCGCGCTCTGCGAAGTCGACGGCCCGCCTGCCCGCTGGAAGACTTGACCGGTACACCGGACGATCATCGAAAGGGCGGGAATGCTGCATCTGCTGAGGCTGGAGTACACGGAGTCGGAGGAGGCCGCCGGACCCCACGTCAAGGATCACGTGGCGTTCCTCGACCGGCATCACGCCGCCGGCACCTTCCTCGTCTCCGGGCAGACGGTCCCGTCCGAGCAGGGCGGCCTCATCATCGCGGCGGGCGTCGACCGCGCCACCGCCGAGAAGATCGCCGGCGACGACCCGTTCGTCCGCGCCGGCGTCGGCCGCTACACCATCACCACGATCGTCCCCGGCCGCGCCCACCCTGCCCTCGCCGAGCTGCTGGCGCCGTTCGGTCCATGACCGGCGAGCCTCTCCAGGACTTCCGTCCTGGCGACGTCCTCCGGATCTCCTGCCCGTTCACCGAAGCGACCGTCACCGCCGTCCATCCCTACAACGTCGCCGTCCGCTGGCCGTGGTGGCAGGTGGACCCCGCCAGCGATTTCTTCCACTGGAACGGCGACGTCGCGCTCCCCCGCGGCTCCTCCCTGGATGCGGAACACCGGTTCTTCACGACGATCCCGGACGCCGACGCCCTCGCCGCCGGCGACCGCTGCAAGGTCGGGATACCGCCGATGATCGTCCACGTCATGTCCGTCGAGCACTTCGACCCTCCGCTGGAGACGGGGCGCCTCCCCCGCCCGCACCGGCACGTCGTCGTCCTCCACCACGGCGAATCCGAGGACCCCGACGCGGAGTACCAGGGATACGTCATCGACCCCGACGACGATCAGCCGATCGCCATGGACCTCGTCTTCCGCCCGTACGCGTTCCTGCACCCCGACGACGAGCTGGCCGACGCCGCCGGACGCGCCTGGCGCTTCGTCGCACCCTGGGACTGGCGCCCCTTCGACGGCGGCACCGGCGCCCCCGCCTGGCCGCTGACCCTCCTCTACCGCGACGGCGCCGAACCGACGGCCGCGTCGATCAACGCCGTCGCCCAGGCGACCTCCACGGGCTCCCACGCTGAACAGCTCGCACAATGGCAGCGCCTGACGGACGCACATCCGCCCGAACGCACTCAACCCATCTCTGGGTGAAGGACGGCGCGCCGGGCGGTACTCATCTCGTGTGCGCCTCCAGAGCATCGATGATCATGGGCCAGAGCTCGCGTGGACGGTCATGCCCCATGTCGGGAATCAGCAGGAGTTCCGCGCCGGGCACGAGCTCCGCGGTGCGACGGCCGCCGCTGGGATCGATGAGCGTGTCGTCCAGGCCGTGCATCACCAGGGTCGGCACCCGGAGCTCCCGGAGGGCATCGGCACGCGAGCCGCTCAGGATCATCGCTCCGAGCTGACGCCCGACGCCGGCGGGGTAGTAGGCCCGGTCATAGGAGGCAGCGGCCAGCTCCCGCAGTGCGGACGCGTCGCCATAGCGCTTGGAGGCCCACACCAGTTCCCGTTCCGCCGCCGCGACATATCCGTCGCGATCCTGGAGCTTCGGAGCGAAGAGCACCGCCCTGGCCTCGGGGCTGGATCGGCCGTACTCGCTCTCGCCCGTCGACGACATCATCGACGTCAGCGTCAGCACCCGCTCCGGCCGGGTGATGGCCATCGTCTGGGCGATCATTCCGCCCATCGAGGCTCCGACGACGTGGGCCCGCTCGACACCGAGCGCGGTCAGGAGCCCGAAGCCGTCGTCGGCCATGTCCTTCAACCTGTAGGGGACCATCGCCACCGCGGAGGCGATGTCCCCCGAACTCACGGCACCGATGAAGCGCCCCATGTCGACCGGATGATCGTCGAACCTGGTCGACAGCCCGCAATCGCGGTTGTCGAACCGGATCACATATCGGCCACGAGCCGCCAGCGCACGGCAGAAGTCCTCATGCCAAGCGATCATCTGAGCGCCGAATCCCATGACGAGCAGAACGGGAGCGTCAGCGGGATCGCCGAAGCTCTCGTAGGCGATGGACACCCCGGGCGACACGTCAGCGATCGGCATATCCGCAGCCTGCCAGGGCCGGCGGCTGAAGCGCATCTCAATATCCCGAGGCCCCGGGCCGATGCACATAGAAATGCGAAAGGCCCCGCCGTGAACGGCGGGGCCTTCCTCACAAAATGTCCGGCGGTGTCCTACTCTCCCACACAGTCTCCCATGCAGTACCATCGGCGCTGAAGGGCTTAACTTCCGGGTTCGGAATGGGACCGGGT
>NZ_JBEYYT010000364.1:0-9916 GCF_040645715.1 Spirillospora sp. NPDC046719
CCCGATCATCCGACGCATCTCCGCCAGCCCCTGCACGCTGTTCTCCCGGATCACCGTCATCGCCCGGTCCAGGCCCTCCCGGTCCAGGTCGCGGACCTTCAGCACGGCCGAGGAGTGCAGCGCGACGGCGCTCAGATGGTTGGCGATCACGTCGTGCAGCTCGCGCGCCATCCGGGCGCGCTCGGCGCCGACGGCGGCGCGCCGGTCCATCTCGGCGAGCCGCGCGACCTGCCGGGCGCGCTGCCGCTCCGCCTCCGCCCGGGACCGGTGCTCCCGGACGAGCATCGCGGTCAGCACCGGCGTCACCCACACCGCCGCCGCGAGCGCCCCGGCCACCACGCCGAGCGCGAGGTCGCGCGCCAGCGCGCCGGTCACCGCCAGGACCGCGACGGTCCCGCCGGCGGTCGCGCCGAGCAGCCCTTCCGCCGTCCGCCGCGGCCGGCCGTACAGGCTCGCCGCGTACAGCGCGTCCCCGTAGATCATCGCGGTGGCGATCGACGGGCCGAACGCCACGTCGAGGAAGTTGAACGGGGTGGAGATCGCCAGCGCGGTGAGGGGGGCCGTGCGCCGCAGCAGCATCGCCCCGCACAGCCCGGCGAGCGGCACCAGCCGGAGCCCGGCGGGCGGCCAGTGGTCGGTCCAGGTGCTGTACCCGTGCGCCGCCAGCAGCACCAGCCCGGCCGCCAGCGCCCCGGCGGCGATGAGCGCGTCCTGGGGCGTGGTGAGGCGGCGGAGCCTGGAGAGCACGGATCCATCTCAGCATCCCGCCGGGACCGCCGCGTCCCTCTCGCTGAGGGCACCGCGTACATCCTTCGGAGGACCCCGAGAACCTCATCGGCGACGACGCCTCGCCCCTCCGCCGTCCCCGACCATCGAGACACAGGCAATGGAGGGGCAAACGGAGGGGGGAGCGCCATGCTCGTCGGGATCATCGCCGCCTGCGAGATCGGCTTCTGGGTCGTTCTCGCGGCCGGTCTGGTCGCCCGCTACCCGCTGCGGATGCGCAGGACCGGCGCGGCGCTCCTGCTGGGCGTCCCGCTGGTCGACCTCGTCCTCCTCGCGGCCACGGTCGCCGACCTGCGCGGGGGCGCGACCGCGGGCTTCGCCCACGGCCTCGCGGCGGCCTACCTCGGCTACTCGGTCGCGTTCGGGCACGGCATGGTCCGGTGGGCCGACGAGCGGTTCGCGCACCGCTTCGCCGGCGGGCCGCCGCCCCGGCGCAAGCCCCGGTACGGCCGGGCGCGCGCCCGCTACGAGTGGGTGGAGTTCGGCAAGGCCGCCGTCGCGACGGGGATCGGCTGCGCGCTGCTGCTGGCGATGATCGCGCTGGTCGGCGACCCCGGCCGGACCGCCGCCCTGACCGGCTGGACGGCCCGTCTCGGGCTCGTCCTCGCGATCTGGTCGCTGTGGCCGATCACCCACACGCTGTGGCCGTCCAAGCCGAAGGGCGGGGCGGCTAGCCCGCCCGCAGAGCGCGCGCGGCCAAGGTGACGATCGGCAGGTCGAACTCGCCCTCGGCGGTCTCCGGTGTCGTCCTCAGGAACTCGACGATCCGCTCGGTCACCTCCGCCCGCTCGGCCTCGTCGAGCACGAGCATGTGCGAATGCGTCCCGATCGTGGCCGCCATCGACTCGGCCGTGCGGCGCTGCGCGTGCGGGAACTCCGCCCGCTCGAACAGCGGGAACCACCGGGTCCCGGGCAGGTCCTTCGGCTGCCACCGCCGGTACGACACGCTGCTGCGGGAGACCCGCTTCAGCTCCGCGACCCACGGGACCCGGTCGTCGTCGGTGTTCCACAGGCCCGCGAGCACCCCGCCCGGGGCCAGCACCCGGTGGATCTCCGGCAGCGCCCGGTCCAGGTCGAACCAGTGCATCGCCTGCCCCACCAGGACGGCGTCGACCGCGGCGTCCGGCAGCGGGATCGCCTCCGCACCGCCTCGGAGCGCCCGCACACCGGGCACCTCGCGGCGCAGCTCGTCCAGCATCGCCGCGTCGGGCTCCACGGCCACCAGGTCCGCGGCGTCGACGCCGTTGCGGAGCAGCACCTGTGTCAGCTTGCCCGTGCCGGCCGCCAGGTCGAGCACCCGGAGGGGCCTGCGGTCCGCCACGGGCTCAAGTGCCCACCGCACCGCCGCGTCGGGATAGTCCGGACGCTCCCGCGCGTACGCCGCCGCGCTCCCGCCGAACGACGAGGCCCTGCGCGCCACCAGTGCGGGATCGCTGTCGGGAAAGGCATCCTTCACATCGCCTCACCCTAGACGCGCCCGGACATGCGCGAGGCCGCGCCCCCGGCGGGGAGGCGCGGCCTCGCGGCGGCTCGGTGTCAGACGTTGAAGCCGAGGGCGCGGAGCTGGTCGCGGCCCTCGTCGGTGATCTTGTCCGGGCCCCACGGCGGCAGCCAGACCCAGTTGATCTTGACGTCCTTGACCAGGCCCTCCAGCGCGCTGTGCGCCTGGTCCTCGATCACGTCCGTGAGCGGGCAGGCGGCGCTGGTCAGGGTCATGTCCAGGGTCACGACCTCGTCGGCGAGGTTCACCCCGTACACCAGGCCGAGATCGACCACGTTGATGCCGAGTTCGGGGTCGACGACGTCCTTCAGGGCCTCGAGGATCTCCTCGTCGGGGACGGTGCCGGCCGCGGCGGTCGCGGGGGTCTCCTCCGGTGCGGTGTCGCTCATGATGCCTCTCCGAGTGCGCGGGCGGTCGCGTCCTTCCACGCCATCCAGGCGAGCAGGGCGCACTTGATCCTGGCGGGGTACTTCGACACCCCGGCGAAGGCGACGGCGTCCTCGAGGACGTCCTCGTCCGGCTCGACGTCCCGGCCGCGCGACTGCATCAGCGCCAGGAACTCCTCGCCGACCGCCATCGCCTCCTTCACGGACTTGCCAATGATCAGGTCGGACATCACCGACGCGCTGGCCTGGCTGATCGAGCAGCCCATGGCGTCGTAGGAGACGTCCGCCACCGTGGCGTCCTGGCCGTCGCCGTCCAGATGGACGCGGAGCGTCACCTCGTCCCCGCAGGTCGGGTTGACGTGGTGCGCCTCGCCCTCGTACGGCTCCCGCAGCCCCTTGTGCAGGGGGTTGCGGTAGTGGTCCAGGATGACCTCCTGGTACATCGCCTCCAGCTGCATGGCGTCCTTTCCAAGCCTTTCTCGCTACAACCCGGCCCCGGCGCGGGCTGTTCCTGCGGCCGTCAGGAGACGGTCCCGAAGAACTTCTGCGCCTGCCTGACCCCGTCGGCGAGCGCGTCGATGTCCGACAGGGTGTTGTAGAGGTAGAACGTCGCGCGGGTCGTGGCCGGGATGCCGAACCGGCGGCAGATCGGCCACGCGCAGTGGTGCCCGACGCGCACCTCGACGCCCAGGTCGTCCAGCACCTGGCCGACGTCGTGCGGGTGGATGTCCTCGACGGTGAACGACACGGCCCCGCCGCGCGCCTCGGTGGTGCCCGGCCCGATGATCCGGACGCCGGGGATCTCGCCGAGCCGCTTCAGCGAGTAGGCGACCAGCGCCTCCTCGTGGGCGTGGACGCGGTCCATGCCGATCTCGGCGAGGTAGTCGCAGGCCGCGCCGAGCCCGATCGCCTGCGCGGTCATCGGCACGCCGGCCTCGAACCGCTGCGGCGGCGGCATGAAGGTGGTCGCCTCCATGTGCACGACCTCGATCATGGAACCGCCGGTGATGAACGGCGGCATGGCCTCCAGCAGCTCCGAACGCCCCCACAGCACGCCGATGCCGGTCGGGCCGAGCATCTTGTGCCCGGAGAACGCCAGGAAGTCGGCGCCCAGCTCGGCGACGTCCACCGGCTGGTGCGGGACCGACTGCGCGCCGTCCAGCAGGACGAGCGCGCCGACGGCGTGCGCCCGCTCGGCGATCAGCTTGATCGGCGGGACCGTTCCGAGGACGTTGGACTGGTGCGTGAGCGCGACGATCTTCGTGCGCTCGTTGACCAGCTCGTCCAGGTTCTCCAGGTCGAGGCGGCCGTCGTCGGTGATGCCGAACCAGCGCAGGGTCGCGCCCGTCCGCTGGCAGAGCTGCTGCCACGGGACGAGGTTGGCGTGGTGCTCCATCTCCGACACCACGATCTCGTCACCGGGGCCGACCTTGAACCGCTCGGCCTCGGGGCCCGCCGTGGCGGCGTTGCTCATCGCGTACGCCACCAGGTTGATGCCCTCGGTGGCGTTCTTGGTGAACACGATCTCGCCGGGCGTCGCGCCGATGAACCGGGCGATCGACGCGCGGGCGTTCTCGTACGCCTCGGTGGCCTCCTCGGCGAGCAGGTGCGCCCCGCGGTGCGGCGCCGCGTTGTGCCGCTCGTAGAACTCGCGCTCGGCGTCCAGCACCCGCGTCGGCTTCTGCGACGTCGCGCCGGAGTCGAGGTACACCAGCGGGCGCCCGCCGCGGACGGTGCGCTGCAGCAGCGGGAAGTCCTTCTTGAGCTCCTCGGGGAGCAGCGTCCCCTCGGACAGAAGCGTCATGCCGTCGCCTCCGCCTTGACGTACTTCTCGTACCCCTCGTTCTCGAGCTGGTCGGCCAGCTCGGGGCCGCCCTCGGCGACGACGCGGCCGGCCGCGAACACGTGCACGAAGTCCGGCTTCACGTACCGCAGGATGCGGGTGTAGTGCGTGATCAGCAGGACGCCGGTCTCGCCGCTCGCGGAGAACCGGTTGACGCCCTCGGAGACGACCTTCAGCGCGTCGACGTCCAGGCCGGAGTCGGTCTCGTCCAGCACGGCGACCTTCGGCTTGAGCATCTCCAGCTGGAGGATCTCGTGCCGCTTCTTCTCGCCGCCGGAGAAGCCCTCGTTCAGGCTGCGCTGCGCGAACGCCGGGTCGATGGACAGCTCGTCCATCGCCTGCTTCATCTCCTTGGAGAACTCGCGCAGCTTCGGCGCCTCGCCGCGCACCGCGGTGACCGCCGAGCGCAGGAAGTTCGACACCGACACCCCGGGGACCTCGACCGGGTACTGCATCGCCAGGAACAGCCCGGCGCGGGCGCGCTCGTCGACGGACATGCCGAGCACGTCCTCGCCGTCCAGCGTGACCGTGCCGGAGGTCACCTCGTACTTCGGGTGGCCGGCGACGGCGTAGGCGAGCGTGGACTTGCCGGAGCCGTTCGGCCCCATGAGCGCGTGGGTCTCGCCGGCCTTGACGGTCAGGTCGACCCCGCGCAGGATCTCCTTCGTCCCGTCGGACCCGTCGGCGACGGAGACGTGGAGGTCGCGGATCTCAAGCGTGGCCATGGTGGTTGTCGTTCCTCAATCGTCGGAGCCGAGCGAGACGTAGACGTCGCCGTCCTCGACCTTGACCTTGTAGGTGGCGACCGGCTGGGTGGCCGGTGGGTTGGTGGGCTTGCCGGTGCTCAGGTCGAAGCAGGACCCGTGCAGCCAGCACTCGATGGTGCCGTTGTAGATCTCGCCCTCGGACAGCGACACCTCGGCGTGCGAGCAGATGTCGTTGACGGCGTAGACCTCGCCGCCGGTGCGGGCCAGCGCGACCGGCGTGTCGCCGATCTCGACGCCGAGGGCCCCGTCCTCGGGGATCTCCTCCAGCGCGCACACCTTGACGAAGCTCATCTACCCCTCCGCCCGCACGTCCAGCTCGGCCTCGATGGCCTCGGCGACCTTCTCGCGCACCTCGGGCACCTCGATCCGCTCGACCAGCTGGCCGAGGAACCCGCGCACCACCATGCGGCGCGCCTCGTCGAAGGTGATGCCGCGCGCCTGCAGGTAGAACAGGTGCTCGTCGTCGAGCCGCCCGGACGCCGAGGCGTGCCCGGCGCCGGCGACCTCGCCGGTGAGGATCTCCAGGTTCGGCACCGAGTCGACCCGCGTCCCGTCGGTCAGGACGAGGTTGCGGTTCAGCTCGTAGGTGTCGGTGCCCTCCGCCTCCGCGCGGATGATCACGTCGCCGATCCAGACGGCGTGCGCGTCCTGGTCCTGCAGCGCGCCGCGGTAGTCGACGCGGCTGCGGCAGTTCGGCACGGCGTGGTCGACCAGCAGCCGGTGCTCCAGGTGCTGGCCGCCGTCGACGAAGTACACCCCGTACAGCTCGGCGTCGCCGCCGGGCCCGTCGTAGGCGACGGACGGGGAGATCCGCACGAGGTCGCCGCCGAGCGAGACGTTGTGCGACAGGAACCGGGCGTCGCGGCCCAGCTTCGCGTGCTGGTGCGAGACGTGCACGCTGTCGTCCGCCCAGTCCTGCAGGCTGATCACCGAGAGGCGGGCTCCGTCGCCGACGACGAACTCGACGTTGTCGGCGTAGGTCGCCGAGCCGCGGTGCGCGAGCACCACGGTCGCCTCGGCGAACGGCTCCAGGATCACGGTGGTGTGCCCGTAGGCGGCGGCCGACGCGTCCTCGCCGCGCAGCCGGATCACGGTCGGCGCCGAGGCGACGACCTCCTTCGGCACGGTGACGACGGTGGCGTGCGTGAACGACGTCCACGCCTGCGCGCTGACCCGGTCGGCGGGCACGTACGCCCTGCCGAGCCGGGCGTCGTCGCGGCCGACGGTCTCGACGGTCACCTCGGGCGCCGCCTCGACCTCGGCGATGACCTTGCCGTTGGGCTCGGCCGTGCCGTTGTGCAGGCCGCGCAGCCGGCGCAGCGGGGTGAACCGCCACTCCTCCTCGCGGCCGGTGGGCACGTCGAAGTCGCCCACCTCGTACGAAGCCTTCTCGTGCAGGGTCGAGAGCGGCTTGCCGGTCTCCAGCCCCATCAGCCGACGGCCCCTTCCATCTGCAGCTCGATGAGCCGGTTCAGCTCGAGCGCGTACTCCATCGGCAGCTCGCGCGCGATGGGCTCGACGAACCCGCGCACGATCATCGCCATCGCCTCGTCCTCGGTCATGCCGCGGCTCATGAGGTAGAACAGCTGGTCCTCGGACACCTTGGAGACGGTGGCCTCGTGGCCCATCTCCACGTCGTCCTCGCGGACGTCGACGTACGGGTAGGTGTCGGACCGGCTGATCTGGTCGACCAGCAGCGCGTCGCACTTGACCGTGGACTTGCTGTGCTCGGCGCCCTCCTGGATCTGCACCAGCCCGCGGTACGAGGTGCGGCCGCCGCCGCGCGCCACCGACTTGGAGATGATGCTGCTGGAGGTGTTCGGCGCGGCGTGCACCATCTTGGCGCCGGCGTCCTGGTGCTGGTCCTCGCCGGCGAACGCGATCGACAGGGTCTCGCCCTTGGCGTGCTCGCCGAGCAGGTAGACCGCCGGGTACTTCATGGTGACCTTGGAGCCGATGTTGCCGTCGACCCACTCCATGGTGGCGCCCTCGTAGGCGACGGCGCGCTTGGTCACCAGGTTGTAGACGTTGTTCGACCAGTTCTGGATGGTCGTGTAGCGGACGCGGGCGTCCTTCTTCACGACGATCTCGACGACGGCGGAGTGCAGCGAGTCCGACTTGTAGATCGGCGCGGTGCAGCCCTCGACGTAGTGGACGTAGGAGCCCTCGTCGGCGATGATCAGCGTCCGCTCGAACTGGCCCATGTTCTCGGTGTTGATCCGGAAGTAGGCCTGGAGCGGGATCTCGACGTGGACGCCCGGCGGCACGTAGATGAACGAGCCGCCCGACCACACGGCGGTGTTGAGCGCGGCGAACTTGTTGTCGCCGACCGGGATCACGGAGCCGAAGTACTCCTGGAAGATCTCCGGGTGCTCGCGCAGGCCGGTGTCGGTGTCGACGAAGATGACGCCCTTCTCCTCAAGGTCCTCGCGGATCTTGTGGTAGACGACCTCCGACTCGTACTGGGCGGCGACGCCGGCGATGAGGCGCTGCTTCTCCGCCTCGGGGATGCCGAGCTTGTCGTAGGTGTTCTTGATGTCCTCGGGGAGCTCTTCCCAGGACGCCGCCTGCTTCTCGGTCGAGCGGACGAAGTACTTGATGTTCTCGAAGTCGATCGCCGACAGGTCCGAGCCCCAGGTGGGCATCGGCTTCTTGTCGAAGAGCCGGAGTCCCTTGAGGCGCAGGTCGAGCATCCAGTCCGGCTCGCCCTTCTTGGCCGAGATGTCGCGGACGACGTCCTCGTTCAGGCCGCGCCGCGCGGAGGCGCCGGCCTCGTCGGAGTCGGCCCAGCCGAACTTGTACCTGTCGAGCCCCTCCAGCTCGGGGTGGGCTGTAGTCATAGGGACGTCCTCCCGGACTCCTCGTCACTGGTGTGTGTCTTTTCGGGGGACCTCTCCCCCGCGTCCCCGCCAGGGGTGACGCTCGCTCCGGGATCCTCCGCCTGCCCCGTCCCGCACAGGGAGCGGGGGCTGACGTGGGTGGTGCAGATCCCGTCGCCGTGGGCGATGGTGGCCAGCCGCTGGACGGGGGTGCCCAGCAGCCGGCTGAACGCCTCGGTCTCGGCCTCGCACAGCTGCGGGAACTCGGCCGCGACGTGCGCGACCGGGCAGTGGTGCTGGCACAGCTGCTCGCCGCCGCCCGGCTGGGGCGCCTTGCCGGCGGCGGCCGCGTAGCCGTCGCCGGAGAGCGCCTCGGCGAGCGTGCGGACCCGCTGCTGCGGCGGCGCGTCCTGCACGACGGGCCGGTAGCGCCGCTCCAGGTCGGCGATCTGCCGGCGGGCGAACTCGGCGACCGCGTGGTCCCCGGCCGTCTCGGCCAGGAACCGCAGGGCGCTGCTCGCCAGGTCGTCGTAGGCGTGCACGAACGCGCTGCGCCCGGCATCGGTGATCGCGAACCACTTGGCGGGACGGCCGCGGCCGCGGCGGGTCTGCGGCGTCCGTGCCTTGCGGATCTCGATCATGCCCTCGGCCAGCAGCGCGTCCAGGTGCCGGCGGACCGCGGCGGGGGTGAGCCCCATGCGCTCGCCGAGCGTGGACGCCGTGACCGGCCCGTGCTCGAGGATCAGCCGGGCCACCCGGGCGCGGGTGTCGCGCTCGGTGTGGGAGGCGGCCGACGGCACGCCGGAAGGGCGCACGGGTGCGCTCTCCGGGGTCGCCTGATCCTCGCTCACGTTTTTCACAACATCAGTGTGCCGTAATTGCTTCCCCTGAAACACCGGAACGAGAATGTCCTCGCTCACGCAGGTTAGCCTTACCTAACCCTGGGCCTTCTCGTCAGGCGAAAGCGCCCGCGGCCCCGCGCGGGAGGACGAGCACCGGGCACGGCGCGGCCCGGACGATCTTGCCGGAGCCCTCGCCCAAGAAGACCTTGCGCAGCGGCCCGTCATGGCTGGACGGGCAGGCCAGCAGCTCACCCGGCAGCATATCCACCGCGGCCAGCGCGTTGGCGGTCCCCGTTCCGGCGACCGCCTCGGTCCTCACCAGCGTCCCCTCGCCCGCGATCCCGGTGAGCCGTGCGGCGGCGTCGGCGAGGTCCCGCTCGGCCCGGTCCAGCTGCCGTGCCATGACGTCGTCGGCGTTGCGGAACCGGGCCGCCAGCCCCGGCGGCCGCAGGACGAGGGTGACCAGCCGCACCGGTAGCGCCAGCGTCCGGGCGGTCCGCGCGGCCGCCTCCACCGGGCCGTCCGCCTCCGGCGCCCGCCAGTACGCCACCGTCAGCCGCTCGAACTGGTCGGGTGCGTGGACCGCGTACCCGCGCGGCGCCAGCAGCACCGGCACCGGCGAGCCGTGCAGCAGCTGGTCCGCGGTGCTGCCGATGGCGACGCGCCCGCGCCGGCCGCGCGGCGCGGAGCCGATCACGATCAGGTCCGCGCCGGTCTCGGCGGCCACCTCGATCAGCCCGCGCCCGCTGCCCCGGTGCGCGTGCACCCGCAGGTCGGTGCGCCGGCCCGGCACGCCCAGTTCCGCCAGCCGCCCGGCCGCCCGCTCCAGCGCGTCGGCCGCCCGCTCCCGCAGGTAGCCGACCCATTCGGCGTCGACCGAGCCCGGCCCGCGCGCCGGCCAGGCCGGGGGATGCACGTTCGCCACGGTCAGCCGGACGTCCGCCACCCTGCGCGGCGCCGCCACGCCCCGCA
>NZ_JBEYYT010000365.1:0-9803 GCF_040645715.1 Spirillospora sp. NPDC046719
GTCCGCGAGCGCGTCCTCCAGCCCGTCCCCGGCCGCCAAGGCGGCGCAGACGCCCGCCCCCACCGCGAGCGCCACCCCCAGCGCGACCCCGTCCGCCGGCGCCGCCCCGGCCCCCTCGGCGTCACCGTCGGCCACGCCGTCGGCGTCACCGTCGCCCTCGGCCTCGCCGTCGTGCCCGGCCGTCCCGGCGAACGGCTCCGGGCTGTCCCAGGACCAGGCCGCCAAGCTGCTCCAGGAGATCCAGTCGAGCAAGGACCCGGGCGCGTGCCTCAAGGCCGGGGACCAGGCCACCGCGAAGGCCGCCGCGTCCGGTTCCCGCATCTACAGCGACACCGGGACGCTGCGGGCGAGCTCCCTGACGATGTCGGGCCTCAGCTACGACGGCGTCGCGTCGCTGCCCTCGGCCTCCGGGACGGTGCGGGCGCTGAAGTTCACCATGTCCAAGGCCGTCCTGAAGGACGTCGACCAGACCGCCGCGCACGGCGGCGTCACCGGCCGGATCAAGACCGGCTCGCTCACGCTCACCGGCGACGTCGTCATGTACACCACGAAGATGTCGTCGAAGCTGCTCGGCATCCCGCTGACGTTCACCCCGGAGCAGCCGCCGCCGCTCACCCTGCCGTACATGGTCATGACGGACGTGGTGTCCGAGCAGCCCTCGGTGACGGCGAACGGCGCGCGGATCAGCGGCCTCGGCATCACGACCTGACGCGGGCGGCCGCGCCGGCGCGGCCGGGGCCGGGGCGTCAGGGCAGGACCAGGCTGATGACGGCCATGGTGGCCGTGTGGCCGGGACTCGCGAAGCCGATCGCGTCGACGTGCAGCTTGCGGCGCAGGATGAAGGCGCCGAGCAGCACCGCCGCCACGACCAGGACCACCGCGACCACGATGATCATGATCGTCTTGCGGCGCTCCGCCTGCCGGACGCCGTGCACGGACGGCGGCGGAGGGGGCTGCTGCCAGTTCGCGAAGTGCGGCGGCTGCTCCCACGGCGGCGGCGTCCGCGGTACGCGCTGCGGAGAGTGCGAGGTCGGCGGGCGCTGCTGCGGCGGCGGCACCCACTCGGTCTCCAGGAGCGTCCGCTCTTCCTGCTCGGGGCCCGGGCCGGGGCCGGGACCAGGACCGGGGCCGGGGCCGCGCTGCGACGGATAGAGGTCGCGCCCGCTGCCCTGGCCGGGACCCGGATCGCGGCGCGTCACCGGGTCCAACTCGTCCGGGTCGAGGACGGTCTCCGACGCGGCGTCGGCGCCGTAGTAGCGCGACGGCCCGTCCATCACCGTGTCGTCGGCGCTCGTGACCGGCGGCGGAGGCGCCGTCGCGACCTGCGTGAGCAGGGGTTGCGCCTGCGACGCCGTCATCCGGTTCATCGGCTCGCGCGCCAGCAGGCCGTCCAGGACGCGGGCGAGCGGCCCCGCGTTGCGCGCCGGAGGGACCGGCTCGGACAGCGCGGCCTCCAGCGACGCCATCGCGTCCGAGCGCTCGTACGGGGAGCGGCCCTCGACCGCCGCGTACATCGTCGCGCCCAGCGCCCACAGGTCGGACGCCGGGACCGCGCGCTCACCCTGCGCGCGCTCGGGCGGGATGTACGCGGGCGACCCCATGACCAGGCCCGTCTGGGTGAGGGTCGTGTCGCCCTCGACCTGCGCGATGCCGAAGTCGGTGAGCACGACCCGCCCCGAGTCGGTGATCAGCACGTTGCTCGGCTTGACGTCGCGGTGCAGGATGCCCTTCTCGTGCGCGTGCCGCAGCGCGCCCAGCATCTGCAGCCCGATCTCGGCGACCCGGCGGTGCTCCAGCGGCCCGCGGTCCAGCAGGTCCTGCAGGGACGGGGCGAGGACCAGCTCCATCACGATCCACGGCCGGTCCGACTCCTCGACCACGTCGTGGACGGTCACCACGCCCGGATGGTTCAGCCGCGCCGACGCCCGCGCCTCGCGGAACGTCCGCTCGTAGAGGACGGCGCGCTCGGCGTCGTTCAGCCCGGGAGGGAGGACGACCTCCTTGACCGCGACCTCGCGGTCGAGCATGACGTCGAAGGCGCGCCACACGGTGCCCATCCCGCCGCGGCCGACCACCGAGTCCAGCCGGTAGCGGTTGCCGAGCAGACGTGCCTGTGCCATCTGTTTACGGTCCCCCCAGTGTTCATCCCACCCCTGAGGGAGAGAACGTGCTGAGCACATTCTTCACGAGATGTGCCTTCTCGCTCCACTGGGACGAGGGTAGCGCCACCACGACCGCGTATGCCTGGCCGTTCACGATCACGCCCCGGTCGACGGCGTGGGTGCCGCCGAGGCGCGACCAGGTGAACTCGATGTCGGCGGCCGGGACGCCCCCCACGCTGGACTGCTTGATCTCCCCGACCTGCTGGAAGTTCTTCAGGAAGCCGTCCGCGATCGCCTGGTCCTTCCAGGTCGCCCAGTGCTGGACCGGGTCGCCGGTCCACGCGGTCTTGTCGACCTGGATGTAAGCCTTGGTAGCGGGGTCGGACCACACGACGCCGCGGCTCGTCGTCGACCGCTGCCAGCCGGGCGGCACGCCGATCGAGTAGCCGGGGCCATTCACCTTGTTGAGGCCCGCGGGCCAGATGGGCGCGGACGACGTCGGCGGCTGCGACGCCGGCGACTGCGTGGCCGGATCGCTCGCCCCCCCGGCGACGGGCTGCCCCGTCGTCGGGGTGGGATCGGGGTGGTCCCCGCCGCTGTGCGGCCAGAAGATCAGCACGGCCGCCGCGACCGCGGCCGCCAGGACGACCGACCCCGCGAGGATCGGCAGCACCGGCGACCGGCGCTTCGGCTGGACGCCCACCGTGCCGGGCCCGCCGTGCATCGGCGTCCACTGCTGCCCGTCCGTCCCGGACGGGTAGTGCGCCGTCATGTCCGGCACCGGGACGTGCTGGTTCGGCACCGGAGGGGGAGGCGGCGCGGACTGCGTCGGCCCCGTCCCGAGACCGGCGCCCCCGGCGCCCCCGGAGGCGGCTCCGGCACCGTCGGCGACCGTGACGTGGCTCCAGGCGAGCTGCGCGGCGGCCTGGTCCAGGGCGTGCCCGGACGCGACCGCGGCGAGCGCCTCCTCGGCGCTCTCCGCGCTCATCCGCCGGACCGGGTCGCGCTCCAGCAGCCCGAGCAGCACCGGCGCCAGCGGCCCCGCGTTCTTCGGCGGCGGCACGTCCTGCGTCATCACCGCCGCCAGCACCGCCATCGCGTCGCTGCGGTGGTGCGGCGCCTTGCCCTCGCACGCGGCGTACAGCGTCGCGCCGAGCGCCCACAGGTCCGACGCCGGGATCGCCCGGTCGCCGTTGACCCGCTCCGGCGACATGTACGCCGGCGACCCCATGATCAGCCCGGTGCCGGTCAGCGTCGCGTCACCCGCCATCTGCGCGATGCCGAAGTCGGTGAGCACCGCCCGGTCGTCGTCGGCGACCAGCACGTTCGCGGGCTTGACGTCGCGGTGCAGGATGCCGATCGCGTGCGCGGCGCGCAGCGCCCCGACGATCTGCCGGCCGACCGCCGCGACCCGTCCGGGCGGCAGCGGGCCGTCCTCGTCCACGACGTCCTGGAGCGAGCGCGCCTGGACCAGCTCCATGACGATCCAGGGCCGGTCGTCCTCGTCCACGACGTCGTGTACGGTCACGACGCCCGGATGGTTCAGCCGCGCCGAGGCGCGCGCCTCGCGCAGCGTCCGCTGGTGCCGGGTGTGGCGCTCCTCGTCGCTCAGCCCGGACGGCAGCAGCACCTCCTTGACCGCGACCTCCCGGTCCAGGGTCTCGTCGAGGGCCCGCCAGACCGTGCCCATGCCGCCGCGTCCCACCACCGACAGCAGCCGGTAGCGCCCCGCGAGCAGGCGACCTTCCACCATCACCCCTCCGCCGGCTTGAAGTACTGGTACACCGGCTGCAACTCGGAGAACGTCCGGTCCCAGGCGTCCTGGGGAGCGCGCAGCAGGATCGCGTAGCCGTGCCCGTTCGTGACGAACCCCCGGTTCAGGACGTGGATCCGGCCGCCGTCGCCGTCGAAGGTGAACTCCCAGTCCGCCGACCGGTCGCCGTTGCCGGTGTCGGGGACGGGCGGGTGGTCGCCGGTCGGCGTGATCTTGATCTTCCGGTAGCCGGGGAAGCCGGTGCCGCTCCCCATCCGCCGCCAGTCCCCGATGGCGCTCTTGCCGGGGCTGTCGGTCTGGTCGATCTGCACGTAGGTCCGCCTGCCCGGGGCGTAGAAGAAGTCGCTGGTGCCCTTGTGCTCGGGGCCGGTCCAGCCGTCGGGGACCGCCACCGAGTAGCCCGAGCCGTCCTTGTGGGTGCGGAAGCCGGCCGGCGGCGCCGTGCTCGACGGGGTGGCGCTCGCCGAGGCCGACGCGCTCGCCGACGTCGCCGGCGCGGACGGGTGCCCGCCCGCCGGCGGCGCCCCGGCGCCCTTCTTCGGCTTGTCGTCGCCGGAACTCGCCCACGCGATCCCGGCGATCACCACGATCACCAGGAGCACGAGCCCCGCGACGATCAGCACGTTGCGGTTGGAGGCCAGCGCGGGCCGCCCCGAGGGGGCCGCAGGGCCGCCGGGCGGCGGGCTCTCGACGGGCCGGGTCTCGGGCCCGGCGGACCACGCCGTGGCGCCGTCCAGTTCGGTGCGGTTCGGGTCGGCCCGGGTCAGGTCGGGCCGGTTCGGGTCGGCCCTGTTCGGAGGGGCGCGGTTCGGGTCGGGACGGTTCGGGTCGGCGCGCGCGGTGGCGCCCGACGGGACGTCGAACCGGGTCAGCTGGTCGGGACGCGCCTCCGGGGACTCCGCGTGCGGCGCGGCCACGCCCTGGCCGCCCGCCCACGGCGCCGCCCGCGTCGCGCCCGCGGGCGGCTCGGGCTCCGGCTCCTCGTACGGGTCGGGCATCGTGCTGCCGGGGGCGCCGCCCGGCGCCTCCTCGACCGGGTACTCGACGGCCATCGTCCGCTGGGTGTCGATGGTCTCCTGGCGGACGATGTCGTCCAGCAGCGCGCCGGCCTCGATGGCCTCCATCCGCTGGTCGGGGTTCTTGCGCAGCAGGCCCTCGATCACGGGGGTCAGCCGGCCGCCCTTCTCCGGCGGGTCCGGCTCGTCGGAGATCACCGCGACCAGCGCGGCCATCGGCTCGGAGCGCTCGAACGGCGACTTGCCGTGCAGCATCGCGTACAGGGTGACGCCCAGCGACCACAGGTCGGAGGCGGGGCCCGCGGTGCGGCCGCGGGCCCGTTCGGGAGCGATGTAGGCGGGCGAGCCCATGACCAGGCCCGTCTGGGTGAGGGTGGCGTCGCCGGACGCGGTGGCGATGCCGAAGTCGGTGAGCACGGCGCGCTCGCCCATCCGGCCGGTGCCGGTGATCAGCACGTTGCTCGGCTTGACGTCGCGGTGCAGCACCCCGGCCTGGTGCGCGGCGTGCAGCGCGGCCAGCATCTGGCGGCCGATCTCCGCGGCGCGGTGCGGCTCCAGCGGCCCCTCCTGCTTGATCACCTGGTCCAGGGAGCGGGCCTTGATCAGCTCCATGATGATCCAGGGCCGGCCGTCCTCCTCCACGACGTCGTACACGGTGACGACGCCGGGATGGCCGAGCCGTGCCGCGGTGCGCGCCTCACGGAACGTACGCTTATGGTGGACAGCGCGTTCCTCATCGGTGAGACCATGCGGCAGGATGACCTCCTTCACCGCGACGTCTCTGCCGAGGACCTCATCGTGTGCCTGCCAGACCGTCCCCATGCCGCCTCGGCCGACCTGGGTCACCAGGCGGTAGCGGCGGGCGAGCAACCGCTCACCGGTGGTCTCATTTGGCATATCCGCGACCATATCGACTTTTGCTGACAACCTTGGATCGAGCTTGCAAGCGACATCCCCCCACCCGTACGACGTCCGGCGCCGCGCCGAGGTTCGCCACCGGGCGGGCGGGCCCGGACGGGAGCGTGGTGCGTGTGACACCCGGTATGAATAAGCCCGGTACGACCAACAGGGCCACGCACGGCGACGGGGGGACCATGGCGGAGAAGGGCCTACTGGGCGAATGGCGCCGCCTGCTGCAGGCCGCGCCGACCATCTTCTTCTGGTACACCCGTCTCTCCGGGATCCTCTCGCTCCTTGCCTGGGTCTCCTATGGTCTCATCCTCGAGATAGCCGATATCTGGGCCCTGCGGTGGATCGGCTACCTCGGCTGGTTCCCCAGCGTGCCGATCGGCCTGCTGTGGATCCTGCTCTCGATGGGCATCCGGCGGCGCAAGAAGGCCGCCTGGCGGATCCTCGTGCTGATCTTCTGCCTGCCCGCCGCGGTCGGCGTGAGCACGGTGCTGACGACCCTGTTCGACCCGTCCGAGCCCACCTCCATCGGCCAGCTCGTCACCGCCGGCGTGTACCTGGCGGTCCTCGGCCTGCTGGTCTCCGCCCGCGGCCAGTTCACCACGCTGCCCGACCGGGCGAACCGGCGGCTCGCCGCCACCGTCTTCACCAGCCTGCTGGTCGTGACCTGCGGTATCGGCACGTTCCTGGTCACCCTCACCGACACCAACCCCAAGGGCGGCTTCTGGACGCACCCGTTCTACGCGGTCCTGCAGACCGTCCTCGGGCCGCGCGTCACCGGCAAGCCGATCGACGTGTCCGTCCCGTTCTGGGTCGACGCGATCCTGTGGGTGCTCGGCACCGGCCTGATGATCGCCACGTTCTGGGCGCTGTTCAAGCCGGGCCGCCGCGACCCCGTCCTCAGCCCGCCCGAGGAGCTCTCGGCGCGCCGCCTGCTCGCCGAGTACGGCGAGCAGGACTCCCTCGGCTACTTCGCGCTGCGCCGCGACAAGGACGTCATGGTCGCGCCGAACGGCAAGGCCGCCATCGCCTATCGGGTCGAAGGTTCTGTCTCCCTCGCCAGCGGCGACCCGCTCGGCGACCCCGAGTCGTGGGACCAGGCGATCGAGGCGTGGCTGGAGGAGTGCCGCGAGCACGCCTGGATCCCCGGCGCCGTCAGCGTCGGCGAGCGCGGCGCGCACGTCTACAAGCGGCACGGGTTCGACGCCCTGGAGCTCGGCGACGAGGCGATCGTCGACCTCACCGAGTTCAACCTGGACGGCCGGGAGATGCGGCAGGTCCGGCAGGCCGTCCGGCGGGTCGAGCGGGCCGGGTACACGATCCGGATCCGCCGCCACGCGCAGATCCCCGCCTGGGAGATGGCCAAGCTGATCCGCAGCGCCGACGCCTGGCGCGGCGAGGAGACCGAGCGCGGCTTCTCCATGGCGCTCGGCCGGCTCGGCGACCCGACCGACGGGCGCTGCGTGATGGTCGAGGCGTTCGACGCCAACGGGGAGCTGCGCGGCCTGCTCAGCTTCGTCCCGTGGGGCCGCAGCGGGCTGTCCCTCGACCTGATGCGCCGCGACCGGGCCGCCGAGAACGGCCTGAACGAGTACATGGTCGCCAAGCTCGCCGAGAAGGCCGCCGCGGTCGGCGCCCAGCAGCTGTCGCTGAACTTCGCGATGCTGCGCTCGGCGTTCGAGCGCGGCTCCCAGATCGGCGCCGGGCCCGTCTCCCGGCTCTACTACCGGTTCCTGTCGTTCGCGTCGAAGTTCTGGCAGCTGGAGTCGCTGTACCTGTCGAACGCCAAGTACCTGCCGCACTGGCGGCCCCGCTACATCTGCTACACGCAGGGCCGGCACATCATCCGGCTCGGGCTCGCCTACGCCCGCGCCGAAGGCTTCCTGCCGAACCTGAACCGCCCCAAACTGGACCGTGCCGCCGCCATGGTCCCCTCCCCCGACCTGGTCGAGGAGATCAAGCGGATCGAGGAGGCCGCGGACGCCGCCCGCGCCCCGCACCGGCGGCTGTCGGAGCAGGAGCGGGTCCGGCACGCCAAGCTCGACCAGATCCGCGCCGCCGGGATGGAGCCCTACCCGCTCGGGTTCGACCGCACCGACTTCGCCGCCGGGATCCGCGAGCGGTTCGCCGGCCTCGCCCCCGACACGCGGACCGGCGAGCAGGTCGCGGTCGCCGGGCGCGTCGTGCTGGCCCGCGAGCACGGCCGGCTGATCTTCGTGACGCTGCGGGACGAGACCGCCGACCTGCAGGTCATGCTGACGCGGGACGCGCTCGGCGAGGAGTCGCTCAGGCACTGGAAGGCGCTGGTCGACCTCGGCGACCAGGTCGGCGTGCGCGGCGAGGTCGCCACGTCCCGGCGCGGCGAGCTGTCGGTGGTCGCGTCCTGCTGGCAGCTGACCGCCAAGTGCCTGCGGCCGCTGCCGAACAAGCGGACCGGCCTGTCCGACCCGGAGGCCCGCGTCCGGCAGCGCTACGTCGACTTCATCGTCAACGACGAGGCGCGCCGGATGCTGCGGATGCGCGGCGACGCCATCGCCGCCGTCCGCGACCGGCTGCGCGCCGGCGGGTTCCTCGAGGTCGAGACGCCGATGCTGCAGCCCGTCCACGGCGGCGCGACCGCCCGGCCGTTCACCACCCGCATCAACGCCTACAACATGCAGCTCTACCTGCGGATCGCCCCCGAGCTGTACCTCAAGCGGCTGCTCGTCGGCGGCGTCGGCCGGGTCTTCGAGCTGAACCGCAACTTCCGCAACGAGGGCGTGTCGCAGAAGCACAACCCCGAGTTCACGATGCTGGAGGCGTACGAGCCGTACGGCGACTACGACACGATGGCGGAGCTGACCCGCTCCCTCGTCGTGGACGCGGCGAACGCTGCGCTCGGCACCACCGTCGTCGTCCGCGACGGCGTCGAGTACGACCTGGCCGAGCCGTGGCACGAGATCACCGTGTACGAGTCGCTGTCCAAGGCGCTCGGCGAGGAGGTCACCCCCGACACGCCGGTGTCCGCGGTGCGGGCGCACGCCGAGCGGGTCGGGCTGAACTTCGACCCGGCCTGGGGGCAGGGGAAGATCGTCCAGGAGCTGTTCGAGGAGCTGGTCGAGGAGCAGCTGACCGCGCCGACCTTCGTCCGCGACTACCCGGCCGAGACCTCGCCGCTGACCCGGCCGCACCGCGTCGACCCGCGGCTCGCGGAGAAGTGGGACCTGATCGTCTTCGGCATGGAGCTCGGCACCGCCTACTCCGAGCTGATCGACCCGATCCTGCAGCGGCAGCGGCTCACCGAGCAGTCCCTGCAGGCCGCCGGCGGCGACCCCGAGGCGATGGAGCTGGACGAGGACTTCCTGCGCGCCCTGGAGTACGCGATGCCCCCGGCGGGCGGCATGGGCATGGGCATCGACCGGCTGCTGATCACCCTCACCGGCCGCAGCATCCGCGAGACGATCCCGTTCCCGCTGGTCCGGCCCGGCTACTGAGCCTCTGGAGGACGCGAGCTTTAGAGGGCGCGGGGGGCGGGCCGGAGGCCCTGGCCGGCGAGCCAGCGGCGGGCCCGGCCCCTGCGCTCCTCCTCCGGCGCGCCCGCCGGCGCCCCGGGCGGGATCGGAAGGTGGCGGCCGCCGCCGCCCGGCTCGGCACCGCAGGGCTCGTCGCGGTAGGGCTCGTCGCGGTACGGCTCGTCGGGCGCGAGGACGTCGCCGCGGTCCAGGTCGAGCAGCCAGAGGCCCTCCGCCGGGTCGGCCTCCAGCGCCTCCGCGACCGCGCCGAGGTCGACGGGGAGCGCCTCCAGGCCGGACGGCCTCCCGTCGAGCGCGGCGGCGAGCTCGGCCGCCAGTTCGGCGTCGCCGGGCAGGCCGCGGGCGTCCAGCTCCGCCCGGCACTCGCGGGCCGCCGCGTCCGCGCCGTCGAGAGTCCTCGGGAAGGTCGAGCACGTCCACCGCGAACTCGTAGACCTCCCGGTTGCACTTGGCCAGGTGGTGCGGCGCCCCCGCGCGGCACATCCAACGG
>NZ_JBEYYT010000366.1:0-9763 GCF_040645715.1 Spirillospora sp. NPDC046719
TCAGCGGCCCGGACGCGGGCCGCGAGGAGGGAGACACCGTGACGAGCGACACACCCGCCGCCCTGGCCAAGGCGGCGGAGCGTCCCCGGCCCGCGCTCTCGATGAGCACCGGCCGCGCCGGGGACCGGATCTTCGCCGGGCTGAGCCGCGGCTCCGGCCTGGTGATCCTGGCGATCATGGCGGCGATCGCCGTCTTCCTGGTGTGGAAGGCGATCCCGGCGCTCCAGGACGACAAGGCGAACTTCATCACCTCGCAGGAGTGGAACCCCGACGGGACCCCCGCGAAGTTCGGCATCGCCCAGCTCGTCTTCGGCACGCTGATGACCTCGGTCCTCGCCCTGGTCATCTCGGTGCCCGTGGCGGTCGGCATCGCGCTGTTCATCACCTACTACGCGCCCCGCCGGCTCGCCGGCGCGATGGCCTACCTGGTCGACCTGCTCGCCGCGGTGCCGAGCATCGTCTACGGCCTGTGGGGGCTGAACTTCCTGGTCACGAAGATGACCGGGGTGTCGGAGTTCCTCAACACCTACTTCGGCTGGATCCCGCTGTTCGGCGGGAACGAGACCGGCGGCCGGACGATCCTCACCGCGTCCATCGTGCTCGCCATCATGATCCTGCCGATCATCTCCGCGATCACCCGCGAGGTGTTCGTGCAGGTCCCGCACGCGCACGTGGAGGCGGCGCTGGCGCTCGGCGCGACCCGCTGGGAGATGATCCGGATGTCGGTGCTGCCGTTCGGCCGGTCCGGGATGGTGTCGGCGGCGATGCTCGGCCTCGGCCGCGCCCTCGGCGAGACGATCGCGGTCGCGATGGTGCTGTCCACCACGTCCGGGATCGACTGGCACATCCTCAAGGACGGCGGCAACACGTTCGCGGCGAACATCGCGAACACCTTCGCGATGTCCGGGCCGGCGGGGCGCAGCGCGCTCATCGCGTCCGGTCTCGTCCTGTTCGTCATCACCCTGATCGTCAACGTGGGCGCCCGCGCGGTCGTGGCCCGCCGCAAGGAGTTCTCGTGACCTCCCTCTCCGGAACCAAGCCGACCTCGACGCTGGCCTCGGTCTCGGCGGGCCGCAAGGCCAAGGACCGCGCCGCGCGGGTGTTCGTCTACGCGGCGTTCCTGCTGGCGGTCATCCCGCTGGTGTCCGTGCTGTGGACGGTGGTCTCCAACGGCGCCAAGCGGTTCGACGGCGTGTTCCTCACCCACTCCATGAACGGCCTGGCCAGCAAGGACGCCGGCGGCGGCGCCTACCACGCGATCATCGGCACGCTGGAGCAGGTCGGGCTGACCGCGCTGATCTCCGTCCCGCTGGGCGTGCTCACCGCGATCTACCTGGTGGAGTACGCCCGCAACGGGCGCCTCGGCCGCACCATCAGCTTCTTCGTCGACGTCATGACCGGCATCCCGTCGATCGTGTCGGGCCTGTTCGTCCTGGCGTTCTGGCTGCTCGCGCTCGGCATGGACTTCTCCGGCTTCGCGGGCGCGCTGTCGCTGACGATCCTGATGCTGCCGACCGTCGTCCGCGCGACCGAGGAGATGCTCAAGCTCGTCCCCGCCGACCTCAAGGAGGCCGCGTACGCGCTCGGCGTGCCGCGCTGGCGCACGATCATGTTCGTGGTGCTGCCGACCGCGCTGCCCGGCATCGTGTCCGGCGTCATGCTCGCCGTCGCGCGCGTGATGGGCGAGACCGCCCCGCTGCTGCTGACGATCTTCATCACGAAGGCGATCAACACCGACCCGTTCAGCGGCGCGCAGGGCTCGCTGCCCACCTTCATCTGGGACCAGTCCACCGACCCCAACACCAACGCGGTGGACCGCGCCTGGGCGGGCGCGCTGGTGCTGATCCTGCTCATCATGCTGCTCAACCTGGCGGCCCGCCTCGTCGCGTGGCTGCGCAAGCCGTCGTCCCGATAGCCCGATAGGAGAGAACCCCACAATGGCCAAGCGGATCGAAGTCTCCGGGCTGCACGCCTACTACGGCGGCACCCACGCCATCGAGGACATCTCGATGACGATCGAGCCGCGCTCGGTGACGGCGTTCATCGGCCCGTCGGGCTGCGGCAAGTCCACGTTTCTGCGCACCCTGAACCGGATGCACGAGGTGATCCCGGGGGCGCGCGTCGAGGGCAAGGTGATGCTGGACGACGAGGACCTGTACGCCTCGTCGGTCGACCCGGTCGCGGTCCGCCGCGTCGTCGGCATGGTGTTCCAGCGGCCCAACCCGTTCCCGACCATGTCGATCTACGACAACGTCGCGGCCGGGCTGAAGCTGAACGGGGTGCGCGGCAAGCGCCGCCTCGACGAGATCGTCGAGGAGTCGCTGCGCGGCGCGAACCTCTGGAACGAGGTCAAGGACCGGCTCGGCAAGCCCGGCGCGGGCCTGTCCGGCGGCCAGCAGCAGCGGCTGTGCATCGCCCGCGCGATCGCCGTCCAGCCGCAGGTGCTGCTGATGGACGAGCCGTGCTCGGCGCTCGACCCGATCTCCACGCTCGCGATCGAGGACCTGATCGGCAAGCTGAAGAGCCAGTACACGATCGTCATCGTCACGCACAACATGCAGCAGGCCGCCCGCGTCAGCGACCGGACGGCGTTCTTCAACATCGCCGGCACCGGCAAGCCCGGGAAGCTCATCGAGATCGACGACACCAGCAAGATCTTCACGAACCCCGAGCAGAAGGGCACGGAGGATTACATCACCGGCCGCTTCGGCTAACCTGCCGCGGTGGACCGAGACCGCGCGCGCCCGCGGGCGCACCTGTTAAGGACGCCCGCGTTCCCGCTGCTCACGGCCGTGGCGGCGGCCGGTCTCGCGGGCTGCGGCGGCGGGGGCGGCCACCGGGCCGCGCCGGTGGTGCAGGCCGACCGGGCGCACTGCGGCCGGGGCTGGAACGATCCGCGCGCGGGCACGCAGACGCTGATGGTGCACAACGCCGACAGCGCCGCGACGGAGGTCGACCTCATCGACCCGTCCAGCGGGGCGGTCTACGCCGAGCTGGAAGGGGTCGGGCCGGGGACGACGCGGGCGCTGCGGGTGACGGTCGGCGGCGGGACCTACGCGTTCTGGTGCTTCCCGGACGGCGGCCACCCGGTCACCGGGCCGAAGGTGACCGTGACCGGCTCCGCGGGCGGCCCGGCGGTGCGTCCCGTCACGCAGAACGACCTGTTCCCCGCGCTGCGCTCCTACCGCGCGTACGTGACGAAGGGGCTCGGCGTCCTGCGCGACCGGGTGGACGAGCTGCGCGACGCCGTCCGCTCCGGCGACCTGGACGCGGCGCGCGCGAAATGGCTGCCCGCGCACCTGGCCTACGAGCGGCTCGGCGCCGCGTACGGCACCTTCGGCGACTACGCCGACAAGATCAACGGACGCCCGGCGGGACTGCCGGACGGCGTCCGCGACCCGGGCTTCACCGGCTTCCGGCGCATCGAGCACGGGCTGTGGCACGGGGAGTCCGCGGCGTCGCTGCGGAGACCGGCGGACCGGCTCGCCGCCGACGTTCGGGCGCTGGTCGCCGACTTCCCGCGCGAGCAGATCGACCCCTCCGACCTCGGGCTGCGGGCGCACGAGATCCTCGAGAACACGGTGCGGTTCGAGCTGGCCGGCAAGGGCGACCAGGGCAGCGGGACGGCCCTCGCGACCGCGTCGGCGAACCTCGACGGGACCCGCGCGGTCCTCGACCCGCTGCGCCCCGTGCTGAAGTCCCGGATGGACCTCGGCGGCATCGACGCCGGCCTCGACCGCGTGTCCGGGCTGCTGGAGGCGCAGCACCGGCACGGGAGATGGACGCCGCTGGACGAGCTGAGCACCGCCGACCGCGAGCGCGTCAACGGCGCCGTCGGTGACCTCGTCGAGCGGCTCGCGTCCGTCGCGACCGTCGCCGCCGTCCGGAGGACGTCATGAACGCCGGTCCGGAGGACGTCGTGAGCACAGGTCCGGAGGACACCGGGAGCGGGCCCGGCCGCCGCTCGTTCCTGCGCGGCGCGCTCGCCGCGGGCGTCGCGGGAGCGGTCACGACCGGAAGCGCCGCCGCCGCGAAGACCCCGGCGGACGCGAAGGACCCGGCTTACGCGAAGGACCCGGAGAGCCCGTCCCCGGCGGCGGCGCCGTTCCACGGCGTCCACCAGGCCGGGATCGTCGAGGAGCCGCAGGCCCGCTCCATCGTCGCCGCGTTCGACGTGATCGCCGAGAGCAGGGCCGAGCTCACCGACCTGATGCGCGCGCTGACCGACCGGGCGCGCGTCCTGACCGGCGGCGGCGTCCCGGCCGAGCCGGGCATCAGCGCGCCGCCGCCCGACTCCGGCATCCTCGGCCCGGACGCACCCGGCGGCGGCCTCACCGTCACCGCCGGCGTCGGCGCGTCCCTGTTCGACGACCGGTTCGGGCTCGCGTCCCGGCGCCCGAAGCGGCTCACCCGGATGCGGACGTTCCCCGACGACGACCTCGACCCCGCCTGGTGCCACGGCGACCTCTCCCTCACCCTCGGCGCCGCCGACGAGGACACCGTCCTGCACGCGCTCCGCGACATCTGCCGCCACACCCGCGGCGGCATGCAGGTCCGCTGGCGGATCAACGGGTTCTCCAGCCGGCCCCGGCCGTCCGGCGCGCCCCGCAACCTGATGGGCTTCAAGGACGGCATCGCCAACCCCGACGTCACCGACGCCGCCGCGATGAACCGGCTCGTGTGGGCGGCCGCCGACGAGCCGCCCTGGACGTCCGGCGGGACGTACCAGGTCATCCGGCTGATCCGGATGCTGGTCGAGTTCTGGGACCGGGTCGGGCTGCCCGAGCAGGAGCAGATGTTCGGCCGCAGCCGCGACACCGGCGCGCCCCTCGACGGCGTCCACGAGACCGACGCGCCCCGCTACGCCGCCGACCCCGTCGGCAAGGTCATCCCGCTGACCAGCCACATCCGCCGCGCCAACCCGCGCGTCCCGGACACCGAGGCAAGCCGGATCCTGCGCCGGTCCTGCAACTACGACCGGGGCGTCGACGGCGCCGGGAACCTCGACATGGGCCTCGTCTTCGGCTGCTTCCAGCAGGATCCGCACCGCCAGTTCGAGGCCGTCCAGGAGCGCCTCGCCGGCGAACCCCTCACCGACTACATATCACCGTTCGGCGGCGGTTACTTCTTCGTTCTTCCCGGCGTCCGGAATCGGGTAGATCATCTCGGCCGGGGGTTGCTCGGGTAGGCGCGCGGCGCGCCTGCGGGCCCCTCGCACCAGAGGAGGAGACAAGACATGCGGGAGACACCAGGTCCGAGAGAACCGGCCGGAACAGGACACCGCCGGGGCGCCCGCCGCCGGCCCGCGCTGATCGCCGCAGCCGCCGTCACGGCGGGGCTGGCCGGCCTCGCCGCCGCCTGCGGAACGTCCGGCGCGCCCACCGGGATCGCGGCGCGGGACGGCGCCACCGGCCACGGGCCGGGCGCGCCCCCGCGGACACCGATCGAGCACGTCGTGGTGATCTACGGGGAGAACATCTCCTTCGACCACTACTTCGGCACCTACCCGCACGCCGCCAACACCGACGGGACGCCGTTCCACCCCGCCAAGCACACCCCGAAGGTCAACGGCCTCACCGAGAAGCTCCTGAAGGACAACCCGAACCAGTACGACCCGAAGCGGCTGGCCCCGTCCCAGGCCCTCACCTGCGACCAGGACCACGGCTACGCCTCGGAGCAGAAGGCCGTCAACGGCGGCGAGATGGACAAGTTCGTCGAGTTCACCGGCAAGGACAAGTGCACCGGGCAGCCCATCCTGTTCGGC
This sequence comes from Spirillospora sp. NPDC046719, assembly GCF_040645715.1. Classification (NCBI taxonomy): domain Bacteria; kingdom Bacillati; phylum Actinomycetota; class Actinomycetes; order Streptosporangiales; family Thermomonosporaceae; genus Spirillospora; species Spirillospora sp. NPDC046719. The sequence continues at coordinate 5,765 of NZ_JBEYYT010000366.1, forward strand.
GAGCCGGGCCTCGTCATGGACTACTACGACGGCAACACCGTCACCGGCATGTGGAACTACGCCCAGAACTACGCCATGAGCGACAACTCGTGGGACGGGACGTTCGGGCCGTCCACCCCCGGCGCCATCAACCTGATCTCCGGGCAGACCCACGGCGTCTACGCGGTCGACCCGAAGACCCACGAGAAGGTCACCGACGCCTACACCGTCCAGTCCCGGGACGCGGACGGCGTCGGCACCATGATCAACGACCCGGACCCGGCGTTCGACGACTGCTCCGGCAACAACCACACCTCGGCCAACGCCCTCGCCGTCATGACCGGCAAGAACATCGGCGACCTGCTCAACGCCAAGAAGGTCACCTGGGGCTGGTTCCAGGGCGGGTTCCGGCCCACCGGCAAGGCGAACGGCTACGCCGTCTGCGGCGCCGCCCACGCCAACATCGGCCACAACCAGGTCGTCGACTACAGCCCGCACCACGAGCCGTTCCAGTACTACAAGTCCACGGCGAACGAGAAGCACCTGCCGCCGTCGTCCGTCCAGGCCATCGGCCGCACCGACCAGGCCAACCACCAGTACGACCTGACGGACTTCGACGCCGCGCTCGGCGCCCGCAACCTGCCGGCCGTCAGCTTCCTCAAGGCGCCCTCGTACCAGGACGGCCACGCCGGCTACTCCGACCCGATCGACGAGCAGAGGTTCGTCACCAGCACGATCAACAAGCTGCAGCGGTCGCCGGAGTGGAAGTCCACCGCCGTCGTCCTCGCCTACGACGACTCCGACGGCTGGTACGACCACGTCGCACCGCGCGTCACCAACGGCTCGGCCGACGCCGCGACCGACCAGCCCCTGTGCGCGAGCGTCAAGGCCATGGGCGGCTACCAGGACCGCTGCGGCCCGAGCCAGCGCCTGCCGATGCTGGTCGTCTCCCCGTACGCCAAGGTCAACCACGTCGACCACCGCCCGGTGGAGCAGGCGTCGGTGCTGCGCTTCATCGAGGACAACTGGGGCACCGGCCGGATCGGCGACGCCTCCTTCGACGCCCGCGCGGGCGGCATCGAGGGCATGTTCGACTTCCGCCGCCCCAAGGCCGAGCAGGTCATCCTCGACCCCGACACCGGCGCGGTCGTGTCCAGGGGGGCGACCCCCTGACCCCCGTCAGCGGGCGCTGAACGAAGAACCCCCGCCAGGGCTCACGCTTTGGCGGGGGTTCTGTCTTCGGCGTCGCCGGGACGATGATCGGGGACGAAGCGGTAGCCGACGTTGCGGACGGTGCCGATCAGCGACTCGTACTCGGCGCCGAGCTTGGCGCGCAGCCGCCGGACGTGGACGTCCACGGTCCGGGTGCCTCCGAAGTAGTCGTAGCCCCACACCTCCTGCAGCAGCTGGGCGCGGGTGAAGACCCGGCCGGGGTGCTGCGCGAGGTACTTGAGCAGCTCGAACTCCTTGAACGTGAGGTCCAGGATCCGGCCGCGCAGCCGCGCCGTGTAGGTGGCCTCGTCGATGGTCAGCTCGCCGCTGCGGATCTCGCCGGGCACCTCCTCGGCGTCGGCGACCGCCGCGGCCCGGCCGACCGCGAGCCGCAGCCGCGCCTCGACCTCGGCGGGCCCGGCGGTCTGCAGCAGCATGTCGTCCAGCCCCCACTCGGAGCTGAGCGCGGCGAGACCGCCCTCGGTCACGATGCCGAGCAGCGGGCAGTCCAGTCCGGTGGTGCGCAGCAGCCGGCACAGGCTCTTGGCCTGCACCAGCTCGCGCCGCGCGTCCACCAGGACGACGTCGGCGGGCGGCGCGTCGATCAGCGCGGACGCCTCGGCCGGCGCGACCCGCACCGAGTGCAGCAGCAGCCCGAGCGCGGGCAGGACCTCGTCGGACGGCTCCAGCGCGTTGGTCAACAAGAGCAAGCTGCTCAAGGGCCCGCCTCCTCGTCCCCTAAAAAGACGTAGGACCCAGGCGGCTCATCCTCAAGCCCGGCCACGGTCGGCGGCTCGAAGACGAGGTGACCATGAAGGGTCATGCGGATGAACTCCATGGCCTCGTCGCCCGGATCCCTCGTCCTGAGCATATCCGAGCCCTGGACAGAGGCAATGGCCGCATACCGGGAAGCCATGAGATCGTGGGAGCGTGGCCAGAGGGACGATGCGGTACTGGGCCGCGGCCAAGGCGGCGGCGGGGACGCACGAGGAGCCTTACGACGCCGGGACGCTGGCGGAGGCGATCGAGGCCGCGCTGGCCCGCGACGGGCGCGGCGCGGACTTCGCGCGCGTCGTCGGCCGCAGCTCGTTCCTGATCGACGGGGACCCGGTGGGCGGCCGGCCGCACGGGTCGGTGGAGCTGCCGGAGGGCGGCGTGGTGGAGGTGCTGCCGCCCTTCGCGGGCGGCTGATCCCGCGGCTCCGGCGCCGGAACTGATCTCACGGACTGATCCGGGCGCCGGGCGAACTCATCCCGCAGTGCGACTCGACCGGGGCGTTCCGGGCAATAAGGTGTGGCGATCGCGCATGCCGCCGCTCGAGGGAGAGAGATGCGCAAAGCACTGCTGGGGTTGCTGATCGTGGTCGCCGTGGGCCTGGTCGTCGCCGACCGGGTCGGGGTCCGGATCGCGCAGAACCGGATCGGGCAGCAGGTCGCGGCGCAGTACAACCTGCCGCGGCAGCCCGATGTCACGATCCACGGCATCCCGTTCCTGACACAGGTGGTCGGCGGCGAGTACGACCACATCACCGTCGACATCGGCGACTGGACCGAGCAGGGCGTCACCGTCTCCGACGTGACGGTGGACATGCGGGGCCTCAACGCGCCCCTGTCCGACGTGATCAACGGCGACACCACGAACATGACGGCCGACACCGCCGCCGCCTCCGCGATCATCCCCTATGACGTGATCAAGAAGGAGGCGCCGAAGGAGGTCAAGAGCATCGGCCCCAAGGGGAGCGACCTCTCGGTGGACCTGACCGGCAGCGTCCTCGGGTTCCCGGTGAACGGCACCGCGGTCGTCTCGGTGAAGCCGACCTCCAAGGGCATCGCGATCACGCCGGAGTCGGTGGGCGAGGGCGCCGCGCAGATGCCGCTGACGCTCGTCCGGCAGCAGCTGACCTGGGTCGTCCCGGTCAGGGACCTGCCCATCGGGGCGCGGATCAGCGGCATCGAGCCGACCGCCGGCGGCCTGAAGGTCACGGCGACCGCCCACAACGTCAACCTGAACGATCTTCAGCAGCAGCAGAAATAGCCGCGGCCCCCGTGAACCGGGACGCGCCCGCATCCGTGACAGGGGTGTGGGTCCCACCGCGGATGAGGGTTTGCTGCGCGCCCTGTACAGCGAGCACGGCGGTCCCCTCCTGGGCTACGTCCTGCGGCTGACCGGCGGGGACCGGCTCCAGGCGGAGGACGTCGTGCAGGAGACGCTGCTGCGCGCCTGGCGGCATCCGGACGCGCTGGCGGGCCGTCCGGTCCGCCCCTGGCTGTTCACCGTCGCGCGCAACCTCGTGGTGGACGCGCACCGGGCGAAACGGGCGCGGCCCCCGGAGACGGGCATCGACGAGCAGGTGATGGCGACGCTGCCGGGCTCGGACGACATCGACCGGGCGCTGGAGTCCTGGACGGTCGCCGAGGCGCTCGCCGAGCTGACCCCGTCGCACCGGGCCGTGCTCGTGGAGACCTACTACCGCGGCCGGTCGGTCGCCGAGGCCGCCCAGGCGCTCGGCATCCCGGCCGGCACCGTGAAGTCCCGCACCTATTACGCGCTGCGGGCGCTCAAACTCGCATTGGAGGAGCGGGGGTTGGCGCCATGAACGAATGCGCGGACGTGCGCACCGCGCTCGGCGTGTACGTGGTCGGCGCGATCGACCCGGCCGAGCGGGGGCGGGTCGACGCGCACCTGGAGGGCTGCCCGGCGTGCCGGGACGAGCTGGCCGGGCTGGCCGGGCTGCCGGCGCTGCTCGGCCGGGTCGAGGAGGCGCAGCTGGAGCAGGTGGCCGGGCCGGGGGCCGCGGGGCCGCCCCCC
>NZ_JBEYYT010000367.1:0-9675 GCF_040645715.1 Spirillospora sp. NPDC046719
CCAGGCGGCCGGGGCGGGCTCGTCCGGCTCGTCCGGTTCGGGGGCGCGGTCGGCGACCGCGACGCGGCTGCGCTTGGGCAGCCCGTGCTCGGTGGACGGGACGTCCGGCGCGGCCGCGGCCTGCCCGCCCTCGGCGCCGCCGGACACGGCGGGCCGCGTCCGAGGGCCGTCGGGCACCTCGGTGAGCAGCGAGCTCGGCACGAACACGACGGCGCGCACGCCGCCGTAGGGGGACCGCGAGTCGACCGACACCGAGAACCCGTACCGGGCGGCGAGCACCCCCGCGACGGCGAACCCGACGCGCGGCGGGTCGCCGAGCCGGTGCACGTCCACCGACGTCTCGCCGGACAGCAGCTCGGCGGCGCGCTGGAGCTCCTCGGCGTCCATCGCGACGCCCGCGTCGTCGATGGTGATGGCGACGCCGTTGTGCGCGGTGCGGAAGTTGACCTCGACGGCGGTGTCCGGGCGGGAGTGGCGGGCGGCGTTGTCGAGCAGCTCGGCGAGCGTCAGCACGACCGGCTCGACCGCCCGGCTGGTGATCGCGACGTTCACCGGTCCCTCCAGGTTGATCCGCAGGTAGTCGCGGATCCGGGAGGTCGCGCCGCGCACCACGTCGGTCAGCGAGGACGCCGAGCGCTGCTGGCCCGGCCACGACCCGCACAGCACGGCGGTGGCCTGCGCGCGCCGGCCGAGCTGGGCGTTCATGTGGTCGATGCGGAGCAGGCCGTCGAGCACGTCGGGGTCGTCGTGCCGCTCCTGCATCGAGGAGATGGCGAGCTGCTGCTCGTTGGCGAGGCTCTGCACGGCGCGCATCATCGAGCGGAGGGTCGACTTGGCGGACTGGTCGGCCCGCGCCCTGACCCGGTCGGCGGACCCGGCGAACAGGTCCATCACCGTCTGCAGGGACTGGCCGAAGGCGGGCGCCTTGCGGGTGAGATCGTGCAGGGGGCCGGCGACGCGCATGCCCGGGTTGTGGAGCGAGTCCATCAGCTCGGGCAGCCGGACGTCGGCGAGGTGCCGCAGCTCCTTGTCGCGCAGCTCGACGCCGGCCGCGAGGGCGGCGTTCTGGTCGCGGAGCTCGGCGGTCAGCCGCCGCTGGCGCGCCAGCTGGACGGCGGCGGCGACGCCGGCGGCGGCCACGACGACGAGCGCCGCCGCCAACAGGGTTTGCTCCATCGGATCCTCGTGACGCAGGGGGGTCGGGCGAGACGGGCCGGCGTCGGACCGTCTCGTGGCCGGTGGGACAAGTGCCGACGGCGCAGGTCGGGGAGGTGACGCGCCGCGGTTTCGTGACCGTAGGCCGGGGCGCGGCGGGCGCGCTTGTGCCCGCGCGCAGAGAACTTGCCGCGAGGCGCATGCCACGATCACCGGCAGTCCGATACGCGTTACTTTCCGGCGTGTTCGCCTGATTTGGCGGCGGTGATCGTACTACCCTCGCCTGCGGCGGGCCGCCCTGATCAGCGCGTCCCCGACGCCGGACCGGCGGCGCCCGCCCGGATGCGGCACGGCGGAAGGGCAGGGGTGGACGACGGCGCCTACCAGCTCGTCCTGTGCTGGTCGGAGCAGATCGACTGCGTCCGCACCGCCGGCCAGGCGCGCCGCGAGCGCGCCGACGGCTACCGCTTCCTGCTGCCGCTCGACGGCGAGCTGACCCTGGTCCAGGACGGCCGGGAGGCGCGGCTGCGCCCCGGCACCGGCGGCCTCGTCACGCTGGCCGAGCCGTTCCGGATCGGCATCGCGTCCGGGCACGGGCCCAGCGCCGTCCGCCCGCAGGACGGGGGCCGCCGCGACGGCTCCGCCAGGGCGTTCGTCATGACGATCCCGGCGCGCGAGATGGACCGCCGGCTGCGCCGCCCGTCGCCGGTCGCCACCGGCCTCGACCTGTCCGCCGGCCTCGGCCGCGTCGTCGCCGACATGGTGCGGGCCGTCGGCGAGGAGCGCCGCGCCCTCGGCGCCGCGCAGTTCGACGCCGCCTGCGACCGGATCACCGAGCTGCTCTGCGTCGTCGTCGCCGAGCGGCAGCGGCCCGCCGCGCCCGGCCACCTCGCCGAGGTCGAGGCGGTGGTGCGCCGGTACGTGCGCGAGCACGCCACCGAGCCCGGCCTCACCGGCGCCGCCGTGGCCCAGGACCTCGGCTGGTCGCTGCGCCAGGTGCAGCTCGCCCTCCAGCACGCCGGGACGACGCCGCGCGAGCTGATCCGCGAGGAGCGGCTGCGGCTCGTCCGGGACCGGCTGCGCAACCCGCAGGACCGCGACGTCACCATCACCGACCTCGCGCACGCCGCCGGGTTCTCCTCGGCCAGCGCGCTCAGCACCGCGTTCCGGCGCCGGTTCGGAGTGAGCCCCCGCGAACTCCGCCACGCCGCGCACTGACCGCCGTCCCGGGGCGGCCGGATTGGCACGCATTTCCATTCACCCGCGCGCCCCCCGGGGTTACCATTCCGCTGACTTCGTCGGACGGGGCAGACGCGGGTAGGAGCGTGCGCTCGTGGATCTCGGCCCCCACCACCTGAGGATGATCGAGGCCGTCGCGGCGACCGGCAGCATCAGCAAGGCCGCCGCCCGCCTCGGCCTCACCCAGCCCGCCGTCAGCACGATGCTGCGCCGCGTCGAGGGCCACCTCGGCGTGCAGCTGTTCGTCCGCTCCGCGGAGGGGGTCCTGCCGACGCCGGTCGGCGCGGAGGTCGCGACGCGGGCGCGCGCGGCGCTGGCCTGCATCGACGACCTGAACGCCGCGCTGGCGCACCGCCGCGACCCGGCGTCCGTGCCGTCGCTGCGGGTCGGGGTGCAGGCGTGCCCGGCGCTGACCCGGCTGAGCGACCACCTCGGCGAGCTGTCGGCGTCCGCGCGGCTGCACCTGCGCGTCGACCCGGGCGGCGGCCGCATCCCGGCGCTGCTGGCCTCCGGCGCCCTCGACATCGGGCTGTTCCAGGAGCCGGTCGGCCACGGCCGCCCGGTCAGGGAGGGGCTGCGGCGGCTGGTGCTGGTGGAGCGAGAGCCGGCGCTGGTCGGGATGTCGGCGGCGAGCCCGCTGGCCGCCGGACGCACCGTCGCCCTCGCCGAGCTGGCCGAGCACGACTGGATCGACGACCCGCTGGACGACGGCCCCTGGCCGGCCTACTTCCGCGCCGCCTGCGCCGCCGCCGGATTCCAGCCGCGCGTGCGGTTCTGGGCGACCGACTGGCAGATCTCCTCGTCGCTCATCCGGTCGGGGCGGGCGATCGGCATCTACCAGCCGACCGCGGGCCCCCGCGACGGCATGGCGTTCCGGCGGCTCACCGGCGACCCGCTCGCTCAGCGCGTCGTGCTGGTCTGGCGGCCCGAGGCCGAGGAGGCCGCCCTGCGGCTGCGCGACGTCTTCGCCGACGTCTACATGGAGCTCGTCCGCGCCCAGCGCGTCTACGGCGAGTGGTGGGACGAGCACCCCGAGGCCCACCCCTCCCTCCCCGCCTGACGCGGGTTCGCGGGGCGCGTCCCGCGGACCGCGCAGGACCCGCGGGACACGCCCCGAGACGCGGGTTCCAGGAGGGGACGGGAACCCGCGGACGGCGGCTACCGGGGGACGCGCCCGCGGCGGGCCGCGACGATGCCGGCCGCCGCGGCCAGCGCGCCGCAGGCGCCGAGCGCCGGCAGGAGGGGCGCCGTGCCTCCGCCGCCGCTCCCCGTCCCCACGCCCGTGCGGGGCGTGTAGCCGCCGAGCCTCCCGGACCGCTGGTAGGACGATCCCGGGAGCTTGTCGGCGTACCGGGCGCGAACCAGGTTCCGGTACGCCGCCACCGTCACGCCGCGTTTCCCTACCGACGTCGTGGCGGTGGGGTTGAGGCCGGTGACCCGGCCGTCCTTGAGCCGGTACCAGGCGTTGATCTGTGGCTCGGTGAACACCGTGCCGCCGCCGGCCCGCGCCGGGTAGGCGGCCTCGTCGGTGCCGGAGATCACGTTCATGATCTTCCAGCCCGTGCCCTGCCTGACCAGCCACATCGTGGCGTGCTGGCCGGTCGCCGAGTGCGCGCCGACCGCGAGGTAGGCGAACGCGGCGACGGACGCGTCCCGCCGCCCCTGCACGAACCCCGGGTTCAGCGTGTAGACGGGCCGGACCGCGCCGTCCAGCGCCGGCGCCTTCGCCGCCTTCGCGGACTTGCTGACGGCCTGGTCCGTCAGCTCGCCCCGCTGGTGTTGATCGAGGTGGACGAAGAAGGTCGCGAGCCGCTCCCTGGCGGCGGGCGAGGCGGCGACCTTGGCGGCGGCCGCCGTGTCGGCGGGGGACGGGCCGTCGGCCAGCGCCGTCCCGGTGCCCGCGACCATCGTGACGCCGAGGCCGGCGGTCACCGCTCCCGCGGCGAGCTTCGCTGAGGTGCGCATCTCAACCACCGATCCCCGACAGGGCCTGGCCCCATTGGAACTGGTAATTGCTGACGTAACTGCTGTAGGCCATTTCGGAGTAGCGCGGGCTGGACGGCCACGGGTCGCCGTAGGAGATGGTCCGGCTGTACGGGTCGTAGCCGTAGATGACCTGCGAGTGCCCGCCGCCGGCGCTCCAGTAGATTCCGGTCTGGACGGGCCGCCGCCCGTCGATCTCGCTTTCCACGCCCTGGAACGAGAGGGGCCCGCTGACGTAGCCGGGGCTCAGGCCGAGCGCCTGGAACGCGCGCTGGTCCCATTGCAGCTGCCCGGCCTGGTTCGGGCAGTAACCGCCCCGCGGGTACCCGCGTGCGAGGTTGCAGAAGTCGTTCTGGCTGACGTTGCCGACGCCGAAGTACTTCGCGATCGTCAGCCCGCTGGCGGCCCAGCACCACTGGTCCTGCTGCTGCACCTGCTGGGTGATCGGGAGTTCGCCGGCCGCGGCGACTCCGGTGCCCGCCGCGGCGGTGAGGGTGCCCGCCGCCGCGGCGGCGACCCCGCACGTGAGCCGCCACCGTGCCCGGGCGGACCGGGTACGCGTTCTCATTCGCTTCCGCCTTTTCTCCCGGCGTGCCGAAGAGCGCCTCGCGCACGGGGAGCCGTGCAATTCCCTCCGGTGCCGGGGTGGATTCTCCGGACGGAAACTGCCGTGCGCGAGACCGAAGCAACGCCATGACGGTCTCATCCACCCCAAAAACCCGGGAAATGCCAACAGGTCATAACTTCCAGATATGACCCGTCGCCGGACGGTGAATTCCGGGGTCAGGGTGCGGTGGCGGAGAGGGTGACGGTCACGGTGAGGCCGCCTTCGGGGCGGGGGCGGGCGGTGACCTCGCCGTCGTGGGCGCGGACGATCGACTGCACGATGGACAGGCCGAGGCCCGCGCCCTTGGCGGTGACGACGCGGTCGGCGTCGAGGCGGCGGAACGGCTCGAACAGGCCCGGCACCTCGTAGGACGGGACGTGCGGGCCGGAGTTGGCGACCTCCAGGACGGCGCGTCCGCCCCGCGTGCCGGACGTGACGCTCACCCAGCCGCCGCCCTTGCCCGTGTTGTGGCGGATGCCGTTCTCGACGAGGTTCTCCACGACGCGTTCGAGGAGCAGCGCGTCGCCGCTGGTCATAGCCTCTTCGGGCGCGGCCGTGACGGTGACGCCGGCCTGCTCGGCCTCCGGCGCGGTCCGCGCCGCGACGTGCGGGACCACGTCCGCGAGGTCCACCGGGGCGCGGCCGGTGATCTCGTTCTCCGAGCGGGCGAGCAGCAGCAGCCCGCCGATCAGGCGTTCGTGCCGCGAGGTGATCTGCAGCAGGTCCTCGCCGAGGCGCAGCACGTCCGGGGACGCCGTCTTGCGGTGCATCGCGACCTCGACGAGCGCGCGGCCCAGCGTGAGCGGGGTGCGCAGCTCGTGCGAGGCGTTCGCGACGAAGCGGCGCTGCCCGTCGAAGGAGCGGTCGAGCCGCTCGACCATCGTGTCGAAGGTGTCGGCGAGCTCCCTGACCTCGTCGTGCGGGCCGCGCAGCGCGATCCGCTCGTGCAGGACGCGGTCGGCGGCGGGCGCGCGGGCGATCCGCCGCGCGGTCTCGGTCACCCGGTGCAGCGGCGCGAGGACGCGTCCGGCGATCAGCCAGCCGAACCCGGCGGCGACGCCGGCGACGAACAGCAGCGCGATCGACCCCTCGGTGACCAGGGACTTCGTCGCGGCGGCCTGGTACTCGTCGTGCTGCTTGCGCATCATGCGCTCGATGTCCGCGGTGGCCGCGTTGGCGTCGGGGAGGTTCCGGGACGTCCCGTCCATGTTCACCAGCGTCCGCCCGCCGCCGTTGGGCGCCCCGGACTGCTGCGTCGTGACGCGGGCGAGGACCCGCGTCCCGGACCGGTCGAGCTGCTGGGTGAACAGCGCGTACGTGACGCCGAGGAGCACCAGGCCGGCGGCGAGGAACAGGCCGCCGTAGGTCAGCGTGAGGCGGGCGCGCAGCGACACGCGGCGCGGCCGGCCGATCGCGGGGATCTTCACGGGATCCGGTACCCCGCTCCCTTGACGGTCTCGATGACGGGCGGCTCGGCGAGCTTGCGGCGCAGCTTCAGGACGGTCAGCCGGACCGCGCCGGTGAACGGGTCGGCGTGCTCGTCCCACGCCTTCTCCAGCAGCTGCTCGGCGGACACGACCGCGCCGTCCGCGCGCAGCAGCTCGGCCAGGACGGCGAACTCCTTGCGCGCCAGCGGGACGTACCGGCCGTCGCGGAACACCTCGCGGCGCGCCGGGTCGAGGGTGATCCCGGCGCGGCACAGCGTCGGCGGCGCGGCGGGCCGGGACCGGCGGCCGAGGGCGAGGACCCGGGCGGCCAGCTCGGCGAACGCGAACGGCTTGGTCAGGTAGTCGTCGGCGCCGAGGCCGAGCCCGGCGACCCGGTCGGTGATCTCGGCGGCGGCGGTCAGCATGAGCACCCGCGCCGCCGCGCCCGCCGTGACCAGCTGCCGGCAGACGTCGTCGCCGTGCACGACGGGCAGGTCCCGGTCCAGCACGACGACGTCGTAGTCGTTGACGCCCGCGCGTTCGAGGGCGGACGCCCCGTCGTGCGCGAGGTCGACGGCGTGCGCCTCGTCCCGCAGCCATTCCGCGATCGCGTCCGCGAGGAGCCGCTCGTCCTCCACCACCAGCACCCGCATGCCGTTCCCTCCGCCAGGTCCAGACCGCCGATGGTGCCGGGCGGTGTGTTTCCTCGCCGTAAGGGCCGTGGCCGGGGCGGGCGGAAACGGTGGGGAAACGTGCGGCCGCGTTGCATCGCTCCTCGTCCGGCCGGAGCACGTCCGGCCGCCGAACGAGGGGACGAGACATGCGACTGCGCACCCAGGGCGCCCTTGCGGCGCTGCCGCTGGTGATGGCGCTCGCGCTGACCGGCTGCGGGTCGAAGGACGGCGGGGACGGCGAGGTGGCGTCGGCGGGCGGCGGCAAGCAGGCCACCGCGTCCAAGAGCGCCGACCCGCAGGGGATGGGGGTGAAGTTCGCCCAGTGCATGCGCGAGCACGGCGTTCCGATGGACGACCCGCAGGGCGGGCGCGTGACGCTCAAGCTCGACGGCAGCACGCCGAAGGAGACGGTCGACAAGGCGCAGGAGGCGTGCCGCCAGTACAACCCGATGGAGAACGGCGCCGCGAAGCCGGATCCGAAAATGCAGGAGCAGGTCGGGAAATTCGCCGAGTGCATGCGCAAGAACGGCGTCGAGGACTTCCCCGACCCGAAGCCGGGCCAGCAGGGGATCATCATGGACAAGAAGCTGTCCGAGGACCCCGATTTCAACAACGCCCAGCAGAAGTGCAAGGACATCATGGCGGGCGGCCCGAAGTGACGGCCCTCGGGGAGCGGGCGCCCGGGGAGCGGGCGCCCGAGGACGACAGGCGCCGCGCGCGGCGGCGCCGTCCCGGCCGGCGGGCCGTCCTCGCGGCGGCGGCCGCGGTGGCCGTCGCGGGCGGTGCGGCCGCCGTCGCGCTGAACACCGGAGGCGGTTCCGGCAAGGACCGGGCGACCGCCCTTCCGCCGAACACGACGCAGGTCACGCGGCAGACGCTGAAGGACGAGCAGACCGAGGACGGCTCGCTCGGCTACGGCCCCACCTACACCGCGACGAGCCGGCTCCAGGGCACGCTGACCAAGGTCCCCGAGAGCGGCGACGTCATCAAGCGGGGCCAGGCCCTGTACGAGGTGGACGGCGACCCGGTCGTCCTCATGTACGGGTCGAAACCGGCGTACCGTCCGCTGCGGATCGGCACCGAGGGGTCGGACGTCGAGCGTTTCGAGAAGAACCTGAAAGCGCTCGGCTATGACGGATTCACCGTCGACAAGGAGTACACCGCCGACACCGCCGACGCCGTCGAGAAATGGCAGGACGACCTCGGCCTCGACGAGACCGGAACGGTCGAGCTGGGCCGGGTGGTGTTCGCGCCGGAACCCGTCCGGATCGACAGCCTCCAGGCGAACGCCGGGGACCCGACCGGCCCCGGCCGGAAGGTGCTCACCTACACCGGCACCGACAAGGCCGTCACCGTCGAGCTGGACACGACCGACCAGCGGATGGCCCGCAAGGGCGCCGCGGTCGAGGTCACGCTCCCCGACGACACGACCGTGAGCGGGCGGATCGACGAGGTCTCCACGGTGATCAAGCCGGGCGACGGGCAGGGCGCCGACCCGTCCACGAAGGTCGAGGTGATGATCTGGCTGCGGTCGTCGAAGGCGCGCAAGGCCGCGGCGAAGTACGCGCTCGCCGCCGTCGACGTCACCTTCACCGCGGGCGCCCGCAAGGAGGTGCTGACGGTCCCGGTCACCGCGCTGGTCGCGCTGTCGGAGGGCGGGTTCGGCGTCGAGGTCGTGAAGGGCTCGACGTCGTCGTACGTCCCGGTGAAGACCGGGCTGTTCGCCGACGGGCGGGTCGAGGTGTCCGGCGCGGGCGTCGCCGAGGGCACCGTCGTGGGGGTGCCGAAATGATCGAGCTGCGCGAGGTGACCAAGGAGTACCCGGGCGGCGTCCGGGCGCTCGGCGGGGTGTCGCTGCACGTCGGCGCCGGGGAACTGGTCGCGATCGTCGGGCCGTCGGGGTCGGGGAAGTCGACGATGCTGAACGTGCTCGGCACCCTGGACCGGCCGACGTCCGGGACCGTCCGCATCGACGGGCACGACGTCGGGCGGCTGCCGGACGCGGCGCTGTCGGCGCTGCGGGCGAGCCGGATCGGGTTCGTGTTCCAGCAGTTCCATCTCGCCGCCGGGACCCGCGCGCTGGACAACGTCGCCGACGGGCTCCTGTACTCGGGGCTGCGGCCGGCCGCGCGGCGGCGGCGGGCGGCGGACGCGCTGGAACGGGTCGGGCTCGCGCACCGGATGCACCACGAGCCGCACGAGCTGTCCGGCGGCGAGCGGCAGCGCGTCGCGATCGCGCGGGCCGTCGCGGGGGAGCCCGCGCTGCTGCTGGCGGACGAGCCGACGGGCGCGCTGGACTCGGCGTCCGGCGACGGGGTGATGGCGCTGCTGCGCGGGCTGCACGCGGCCGGCACCACCGTCGTGATCATCACGCACGACCGGGAGATCGCGGCGGGGCTGCCGCGCCGGGTCCGGATGCGCGACGGCCTGGTGGTCGAGGACTCGGCGCTCCCGGCGCGGGCGGAGCCGGCGGAGGCGGCGCGATGACCGCGGGGACGCTGCGTCCCGAGCGGCCGGAACCCGGGCGGCCGGATCCCGGGCGGCCGCGTCCGGCCCGGCCGCGCCCGGCCCGGCCCGAGCCGGGCCGGGC
>NZ_JBEYYT010000368.1:0-9671 GCF_040645715.1 Spirillospora sp. NPDC046719
CCTGGTCGCGGTCGGGGGCCGTCCCGAACAGGTCGGCGAGCGCGTCCAGGTTCGTCACCGCCAGGGCGCACGCGGCCACGGCCGCGCCCGCCCGGGGGACGCGGCCCAGCGCGAGGAACCCGCACAGCAGGCCGAGCGCGGCGAGCGAGGCGGCCGTCAGGTGCAGTGCGCCGCGGTCGCCGGTCAGGAACGACGTCTCGGGGAAGTCGAACCCGATGAACTTGTAGGTGTGCAGCCGGTCGCCCGCGTAGAGGCGCACCCATAGCCCCGCCGCGCCGACGATGACGGCGGCGGCCGCCACCAGGCCCATCGCCCTGCGCAGGCCAGCGCGCAGCAGCGCCGCCGCGCCCGCCAGCGCGTACACCAGCGCCACGCATGACAGGTACCGCCCGTACGCGTAGTTGCCCACGCGGTGCTCGTCGGGGAGCGCCGCGGACGACGCGTACGCGATCGCGAACGTCACGGTGAGCAGCACGCCCGCCATGACGCGGTCCGCCGGAAGCGACCGGGGGCGCAGCAGCACGGCGGCGACGGCCGCCAAGCCGACCCCGCCGAGCCCCCACGTGGAGACGGCCAGGTACCAGACTTGCCCGGCCGCCCCGGACAGCGCCCAGCCCTGCCCGGCGCCCGTGGTGAACCGCTCCCCGAGGTTCCCCGCGAGGTCGCGCACCCCGCCCGGGTACAGCTCGGCGCGCACGTGCCCGTTGACGGCCGCCGCCACGGCGTACCCGGCCGCGGCCACCGCGAGCCCTCCGGCTCCAGCGGCGACGGCGGCCCCGCGCCTGCAGACGGCGCCCGCGACCGTGAGCGCCGCCAGCGTCACGACATGGACGGCGAGCACGACCTCGCCGCGGCTGTGCACCGCCGCCGCGAACGCCGCGACCACCCCGGCCGCCCCCGCGTCCCGAACCGCCGGGAACCACCACCGCGAAGGCCCGCTTTCATGCTCGGCCTGATCAGCGTGCCCCAGCCCATGGCCCTGACCACGCGGCGACCCGAACCGTCGCGATCGCGAGCGAAGCCAGGTTCGAGCCTGCGAGAACCTGATCGCGGAGCGAGCCCCCAGGCGAGCCGGAGCGATGCGGCGATCGCACGCATCGCCCGCCGAAGGAAGGCCCTCCAGGGCCTGACGCCAAGGGCGATGCAACAAGCACAGCCATGCGAGGACGATCGTGGGCAGGACGGCGTCGGCGAGGACGAACTCGCCGAAGAACGTGGTGGCGGGCAGCAGCGCGGCGCCCCAGGCGAGGGGGAGCGCGGTGCGGCGGGACAGGCGGAACCGGCGGGCGGCGACGTATCCGAGGGGGAACAGGGCCGCGCCGACGACCGCGTTGATCGCGAGAGCGATCGTGTAGACGGTGACCGGGTCGTGCGAGAACCAGTACGCGGGGACGAGGAGTGCCGGGTATCCGCCCTGGTAGAAGGTGTTCCCGGACATGTCGCCGCCGTGCCCGCCGGACAGCAGGCGCGCGGCGAGCAGGTAGCCGGTCTCGTCGGGATTGGCGACCGGGCCCGTGCGCGCGCGGGCGAACCACAGCCGGACGCAGACCTGCGCGGCGAAACCGGCGGCGAGCAGCCACGGCACGGCACGGTGGCGCCGTGCGCGCGGGGGAGCGTCCGGCGCGGGCCGCAGGACCGGAACGATCTGGAGCGTCATGGGCCCCACCGTCCGGGCGGGACGTCACCGTCCCGTCGGCGGAATGTCCGGATCCTGTGACATGAGTGGGGCGGAGTGACCGGCGAGCCCAATAATGTCGGGGTGGCGAGCATTCTCTTCGTGGAGGACGATCCGTCGGCGCGGACCGCGCTGGAGCTGGCGCTGACCCGCCAGGGGCACCGCGTGACCTCCCGCGCCACCGGCGAGGACGGCCTGGAGGCGCTGCGGGCCCGCCGCCCGGAGATCGCGATCCTGGACGTGATGCTGCCCGGCATCGACGGGATCGAGGTGTGCCGGCGGATCCGCCGCGGCGACCCGCTGCCGGTGATCCTGCTCACCGCGCGCGGCGACGACCTGGACGTCGTCCTCGGCCTGGAGGCCGGCGCCGACGACTACGTGGTGAAGCCGGTCGAGCCGCGGGTGCTGGACGCGCGGATCCGGGCGGTGCTGCGCCGCGCCGAGACCCGCGCCGACATCTCCGCCTACGGCGACCTCGTCATCGACCGCGCGTCGCTGAAGGTCACCAAGGCGGGGACCGACGTCCGGCTCACCCCGACGGAGCTGCGGCTGCTGCTGGAGCTGTCCCGGCGGCCCGGCCAGGCGCTGACCCGCCAGCACCTGCTGGCCGAGGTGTGGGAGCACACCTACCCGGGCGACTCGCGGCTGGTCGACGCCTGCGTGCAGCGGGTCCGCGCCAAGATCGAGGACGAGCCGGGGGAGCCGCGGCTGATCGAGACGGTGCGCGGCTTCGGCTACCGGTTCACCGCGCCGTGACGCCGCTGCGCCGGTTCACCGGGCTGCGGGTCCGGCTCGTCGCGGCGTTCACGGTGGTGGCGCTGCTGGCGTCGGTGCTCGCGTCCGGCATCTCGTACGTCCTGCTGCGGCGGGTGATGCTGCAGCGGACGCAGGACGCGGTGCTCACCCAGATCCGCGACACGCTGGCCCAGCAGATCCCGGAGCAGATGCCGCCCGACACCGAGCCGCTGATCGCCGACCAGGTGGAGCAGACGCTCGCCGCTCCCGGGCGCGCGGTGGTCGCGGTGCCGGTGCCGCTCGACGGGAGCGCCCCCCAGCCGCCGCCCGGCGCGCTGGACGTGCCGGTCAGCCCGGAGTTCGCGCGCCGGGCGATGCGCGGCATGGTCTTCCAGCGGATCGTGGTCAAGTCCCGTCCCGGCCTGGAGGGCCATCCCTACCTGCTGGTCGGCGCCCGCGCGACCGGCTACGCCACGACGGTGGACGAGCCGCAGCGGACGACGCCGCCGATGGTGTTCGCGTCGGTGAGCCTGTCCCGGGAGGCGGCGGATCTGCGCTCGCTCACCCGGGCGCTCATCGTCGCCGACGCCGCCGCGCTGCTCGCGGCGCTGCTGCTCGCCCTCCTCGCGACCCGCGGGGTGCTGCGGCCGGTGCGCCGGCTCGGCGCGGCCGCCCGCGCGCTCGGCGACGGGCGGCTGGCGACGCGGGTCCGGGTGCGCGGGCACGACGAGCTCGCCGATCTCGCCCGCACCTACAACCACGCCGCCGCGGCGCTGGAGCGGACCGTGACGGAGTTGCGCGCGATGGAGGCGGCGTCCCGCCGGTTCGTCGCGGACGTCTCGCACGAGCTGCGCACGCCGCTGACCTCGATGATCGCGATGACCGACGTGCTGGCGGAGGAGGCGGGGGACGACGGCGGCGCGGCGCGGCTGGTCGCGGAGGAGACCCGCCGGCTCGGCGGGCTGGTCGAGCACCTGATCGAGATCAGCCGGTTCGACGCGGGCGCCGCCGCGCTCGTCCTGGACGACGTGAACGTGGCGGAGGCGGTCGCCGGCACGCTGTCGGCGCGCGGCTGGCCGGGCCGGGTGGTGGTGGAGGGGCCGGCGGACCTGTTCGTCCGGGCGGACCCGCGGCGGCTCGACGTCATCGTGGCGAACCTCGTCGGCAACGCGCTGAAGCACGGCGGCCCGCCGGTCGCGCTGCGCTTCGGGCCGGACGGGAGCGGCGGCGAGCCGGGCGTGGCGATCACCGTCGCCGACGGCGGCCCCGGGATCCCGGACGACCTGCTCCCCGTGGTCTTCGACCGGTTCGTGAAGGCGGAGGCGGCCCGCTCCCGCAGCGAGGGCAGCGGCCTCGGGCTGTCGATCGCGAAGGAGAACGCCGTCCTGCACGGAGGGACGCTGGAGGCCGCCAACGGGCCGGACGGGGGAGCGGTGTTCACGCTGTGGCTGCCGGCCCGGCACGCGGACGAGGAGGACCCGGACGAGTGCGGGGAGGACGGATGAGGAAGCGATGAGGAAGCGATGGGGCCGGGCGGTCCGGGCGCTCGCCGCGGCCGCCGCCGTGGCGGGGGCCGTCGTGTCGGCGGGCTGCGGCGTCCGGCCGACGGGCGTGCTCAGCGCGGGCAGCATGCCGGTCGCCGACGGGCGGGCCTCCACCATCACCGTCTTCCTGGTGAAGGGCGGCGGCATCCGCCCGATGGTCCGTCCCGGGCTGCCGGGGCACCCGTACCTGGCGATCGCGCAGCTCGGCGTCCCGGTCACCTCGGTGGAGGGGAGGGTCGGCCTGTACAGCGAGGTGCGCGTCCCGCTGGAGGGCCGGATCGTCGACGACCCCTCCGTCCTGATCGTCGACATCCAGGAGGGCGTGCCGCACCGGCGGGTGAGGTGGTCGCGCGTCGCGCTGGGCCAGATCGCCTGCACCGCCGCGTCCATTCCCGGGATCGAGCAGGTGAAGCTCTGGAGCGGGCCGGACCCCGACGAGTACGGATGGGGGTTCGTCGACTGCGCCGACTTCGCCGACCTGCGCTGATCAGCCCTTGGTGAGCCAGCGGGTGGCGACGTCGCCGAGCACCGACCGGATCGCCAGGATCGCGATGCCGAGCATCAGCACCGGCCCGACGACCCAGTGCTCGACCTTGCCGTTCGTGCGGGGGACCAGCGGCATCTCGATCCGCCAGGGCAGCGGCCAGAACACCGGGCAGCCGCGCGGTGTCAGGCAGTCCCCGGCCACGTGCGCCAGGCAGCCGAGGGTGACCGCGAACCCGACGAAGCTCATGTCGATCTTGTGCATCAGCCAGACGGCGATCAGCGCCAGCGCGCAGTCGGCCAGCGCGGACTGCGGCTCGCGGCCCTCGAAGTCGAGGCCGACGCCGCGCAGCCCCAGCCCGACGATCATGAACAGGCAGGCCCACCACGCGTACACGTAGTGGGTGGCGAGGGTGTCCATCGCCCAGCCGATGCCGACCGCGAACAGGATCGAGTGGGTGGCGTGCCGGTGCCCGCCCGACAGCTTCCCGATCCACTTGCACATGTGGTGGGTGATGGGCCCGTAGGTGTTGGCGATGCGCCCGTTGTGGTGGTCGATGTCGGGCAGGATCGCCGCGCCCGCGCACACCACCGCGCCCGCCGCGACCTGCTCGGGCGACAGCGACACCGCGTGCTCGCCGAGCAGGCTCTCCTGGCCGAGCACCGGCACCGCGGCCAGCCATGCCAGCGCGCCGCTCAGCGCGTGCGTCTTCCCCATCATGGGCAGTTCCCCCGCTTTCCGCGCACCGTCCGCCGCCCGGTTCAGGGCGGGACTCTAGCCCGCTACTGATCGTTTTCAGCGGCGGCGCGCCGAAGCGGATGCCACGTCCCTTTGATGTGGATAGCGGCGCCGCGGTTCCACGGCGGCGCCGGCACGGGGGGAGGAGGTTCAGTCGTCGTGGGCGGCGCGGGCGGCGACGACGGCCTCGACGTTCTCCTCGGCCCACTCGGTGATCGCCTGGATCGGCTTGTGCAGCGACAGGCCCAGCGGGGTGAGCGCGTACTCGACGCGGGGCGGGACCTCGGCGAACACGTGCCGGGTGACCAGGCCGTCGCGTTCCATCGTGCGCAGCGTCTGGGTAAGGACCTTGGGGGTGACGCCGCCGATCAGGCGGCGCAGCTCGGTGAAGCGGCGCGGTCCGTCGGTGAGGCTCAGCACGACCAGCACCGACCACTTGTCGCCGATCCGGTCGAGGATGAGCCGGGTCGGGCACTCGGGATCGAACGCGTCGCCTCTCATGGTTTCCAGAGGGTACCAATAGCACGTTGAAGTAACCAGTATCCGATGGATACCTTCACGTGCGGCACGGACACGGAGGAGGACGACATGAAGATCCTGCTGATCGGCGCGACCGGGATGATCGGCCGGCGGGTCGCGGACGAGGCGCGCCGCCGCGGCCACGAGGTCACCGGCGTGACCCGCAGCGGCGCCGAGGGCACCGCGAAGGCGGACGCGCACGACGCCGACGCGATCGCCGCGCTGGCGGAGGGCCACGACGCGGTCGTGCTGGCCGTCTCGCCGCCCCGCGACGGCTCCGAGCCGGAGGGGCCGCTGCTCGCCGCCGGGCGCGGAGCCCTGGAGGGGACGCGCAAGGCCGGCGTCCGGCGCATCGTCGTCGTCGGCGGCGCCGGCAGCCTGGAGGCCGCGCCCGGCCTCCGGCACGTCGACGAGCCGGGCTTCCCCGAGATGTACAAGGCGGAGTCCCTCGCGCAGGCGGCGCTGCTCGACCTCGTCCGCGCCGAGGCCGGCGGCCTGGACTGGACCTACATCTCGCCCGCGCAGGTGATCGAGCCCGGCGAGCGCACCGGCGTGTTCCGCCTCGGCGGCGACCAGCTGCTCCGCGACGCCTCCGGCGACAGCCGCATCAGCGCGGAGGACTACGCCGTCGCGCTCGTCGACGAGCTGGAGAACGGCGACGCGATCGGCCGCCGCAT
Source organism: Spirillospora sp. NPDC046719 (assembly GCF_040645715.1). Lineage (NCBI taxonomy): Bacteria > Bacillati > Actinomycetota > Actinomycetes > Streptosporangiales > Thermomonosporaceae > Spirillospora > Spirillospora sp. NPDC046719. Next base: position 6,373 of record NZ_JBEYYT010000368.1, read on the forward strand.
CACCGTCGCCTACTGAGCCGCAGCCGTCACCGGGCCGCGGCCGTCGCCCACTGGGCCGCGGCCGTCGCGTATCGGGCGCGGGCGGTCAGCGCTTCCGCGCGGGCGCCTCGATCAGGCGCCAGGCGCCGGACTCCTCGCCCGGCTCGTACGGGGAGTCCAGCCGCTTCGCGAGGACGCCGGGCAGGCCCTGGTCGGCCGCGGTCTCCCGCACCGCGGCGCCGTCGCCCGGGTACCACGGCGCCGTCTGCCAGGCCGGGCCCGACAGGTCCAGCTCGTCCAGCCTGGCGCGGCGCTCGCGGTACGGGACGTCCAGCAGCGGCCGGCCGTCCAGGTGCGGCACGTCGAAGATCATGTAGGTCTCGCGGCCGTCCAGCACGGCCAGCTCGCCGTCCAGCACCGCCGGGCGGGCGCCGAGCCGCCCGCCGAGCCGCGAGCCGAGCCCGGCGGGGCCGTCCACGGGGCGGCCCCGGCCGTCGGTGAACCGCGTCCGGCCGCCCTCCACGTACGCCAGCAGCCGCCGGCCGCCCCACGCGAACTCGAACCCCCACGCCCCCTGGTCGCGCGGCAGCCGGGCCCTGCGGACCGGCCGCATCGGGCGCAGCGCCTCCGGCAGCGGCTCGGCGTCCGGGTCCGCCGGCGGGTCCATCCGGTGGATCATCCAGTTCTTGCCGCGCGTCCTGAACAGCACGTACCGGCCCGACACCCGCGAGCCGTGGATGACGACCTTCACCTCGCGCTCGGACCACTTCTCCGTCTCGTACGTCCCGCGGTCCCAGATCGTCACCTTGCCGCCGCCGTACTCGTCCTGCGGGATGTCGCCCTCGAACGTCGCGTACTCCAGCGGATGGTCCTCGGTGTGGACGGCCAGGTGGTTCGTCTTCGGGCTCCACGGCAGGCCCTTCGGCACGGCCCAGGAGACCAGCACGCCGTCCCGCTCGAACCGCAGGTCCCAGTGCAGGCTGGAGGCGTGGTGCTCCTGGACGACGAACGTGTCGTCGTCGCCGTGCGGGAGCGCCTTCTCCTCGGGGACGGGCTCGGGCGTCCTGCGCGGGTCGCGTCTGCCGCGGTACTCGGCGAGCCGGTCGCCGCCGTTCCGCGCGTCCTTCTTGCCCTTCTCGCCCTTCTTGCCCTTCTTGCCCTTCTTCTCCGTCACGCCCGCCACATACCCGCGATCAGCGGATCGAGACGGCCCGCCCGCGGACGGGGACGCGGACAGGGACGGTGCTAGCGGATGAAGACGGCGTAGTCGGCGAGGTCGCCGGTCAGCTGCGGCGGCAGCGCCGCCACCGCCGACATCTCCTCGGCGGACACGAACCCGCCCGTCTCCGCCCGCACCCGCTCGATCTTCGCCGCCAGCTCCGGGGTGATGCCGGGCAGCAGCGTCAGCGCCTCCGCCGGGGCGTGGTTGACGTCGATCAGGCCGCCGTCCTGGTACTGGCGCGGCAGGTCGGGGCGGCCGATCCGCAGCTCCTTGGCGAGCCCCGGGTCGCTCGCGGCCAGGTCCCGCGCCTTCTCGCGCAGCAGCCGCTGCCGCCGCACCCGCTCCACGACGGCCTCGTTGTCGATGCCCGCCAGCCCGTGCGGGTCGAACACCCGGCGCCGGATGAGGAACGCGTGCCCGCAGCCCACCACCGCGAGGACGAACAGCAGCACCCCCACCGCCTGCTGCGTGCCGTCCTCCTTGCCGATGTCCGGCAGCAGGTACAGCATCAGCGCGAAGACGCCGATGTAGACCGCCGACGACACCAGCAGGTGCGCGCTGCGCCGCCACAGCGCCGCCGCCGCGAACGTGAAGGGCGTCGCGTACCCGAGCGTCAGGAACGGCAGCGCCGCCCACGTCACGCTCAGCGCGGCCCGCCCAGGAGGCATGCTGTCGGACGGAACCCTCGGCTCGTACGGCGCTGGCGCGTTCATCAGGCGCATTCTCCCGGCCGGGTCGCTGGCTGAAGGGGACGCTAGGTCGACGAAGGGGTCACGGGAGGGTGAGGATCTCGTGGCCGTCCTCGGTCACCAGCAGGGTGTGCTCGAACTGCGCGGTGCGCTTGCGGTCCTTGGTGACGACGGTCCAGCCGTCGTCCCAGATGTCGTAGTCGTGGCTGCCGAGGGTCAGCATCGGCTCGATGGTGAACGTCATGCCCGGCTCGATGACCGTCGTGGCGTTCGGGTCGTCGTAGTGCGGGACGACCAGACCCGAGTGGAACGTGGTGCCGATGCCGTGCCCGGTGAAGTCGCGGACGACCCCGTACCCGAACCGCTTGGCGTAGGACTCGATGACCCGCCCGATCACGTTCAGCGCGCGCCCCGGCTTGACCGCCCTGATGCCCCGCATCGTCGCCTCGCGGGTGCGCTCCACCAGCAGCCGCGACTCCTCGTCCACGTCGCCGCACAGGAACGTCGCGTCGGTGTCGCCGTGCACGCCGTCGATGAACGCGGTGATGTCGACGTTGACGATGTCGCCGTCCCGCAGCACGGTGTCGTCGGGGATGCCGTGGCAGATCACCTCGTTGATCGAGGTGCACAGCGACTTCGGGAACCCCCGGTAGCCGAGGGTGGACGGGTAGGCCCCGTGGTCGAGCATGAACTCGTGCCCGATGCGGTCCAGCTCGTCGGTGGTGACGCCCGGCCGGACGTGCTTGCCGACCTCCTCCAGCGCCTGCGCCGCGATCTTGCCCGCGACCCGCATCCGCGCGATGATCTCGGGTGTCTTGACGTCCGGCTCGCCGGTCTTCGGGCGCTTCTTCCCCACGTACTCCGGCCGCGGGATCTGCGCCGGGACCTTCCGCATGGGAGAGACGTTGCCGGGACGGAGAAGCTGGGTCGTCATAGTGATGGAGTGTAGTCAGCGGGATCGCGGCAACGAATCCCGCGCGAGCCGTGATCGGAGGGAGCACCGATGGCCGGTGACGACGGTGACTGGTGGTTCTGCTTGAAGCACATGAAGGTCGAGCACGGGCCCGGCTGCCCGGACAAGGACCGGATGGGCCCGTACCCGGACGAGGGTGCCGCCGCCGGCGCGCTGGCGCTGGCCCGCGAGCGCAACGAGGCGTGGCGCAAGGACGACGGGGAGGACTAGCGGCGGGCTAGTCGACCGTCGGGCCGGTCACCGCCTCGAGCAGCCTGGCGAGGCGGTGCCGCAGGCCGCGGGCGCCGCGCGCCGGCTCCTGGCCCGCGGCGGCGCTCACCAGGTGCTGCGCGCCGTCGAACGACAGCAGCGCCTCGTCCGCCGGGACGGTCAGCGCCTCGTGCGCCAGGCCCTCCAGCTCGCGGTCGCCGCCGTCCAGCGCGAGGATCGTGGCGCC
>NZ_JBEYYT010000369.1:0-2520 GCF_040645715.1 Spirillospora sp. NPDC046719
CCGCGAAGCCGCGGACGGGCGGCGTCACCGCGGGGCCGGGACGGTCCCGGCGCGGCGCGCCCCCGCTGAACCTGCCGTCGCGGACGGCGAAGGTCGTTGACGCGCCGGCCGCCAAGGGCGGGTCGGCCGGTGGCGCAGCAGGCGGCGGCGGTGCCGGCGTGGGCGCGATCGTCGCGCGGCCGGGCGGGGTCTCGGGCGGGCGCGGGAGCGGCGGCTCGGCGTCGGGTGGCGGCAAGCCGTCCGGCGGTGCGGGTTCCGGCACCGGTGCGCCGCGTCCGACGTCCTGGTCGGGACGCGGCGGAGGCGGCGGTGTCACCGGCGGCGGTAGCGGCGGCTCGGGCGGCTCCGGCGGTTCGTCCGGCGGCGGCTCGGGTGGCTCCAGCGGCGGCTCCGGTGGCGGTTCGGGCAACGGGCGCGGCGGCTGGTTCTCCGGCGGCGGGCGCTCGTCCGGCTCCACCGAGCGCGGCCGCGGCCGCGCGGGCGGCGGGTCCGGCGGATCCGGAGGCTCGGGCGGCGGCGCGCCGGCGCGCGGGTCCGGTGGGTCCGGAGGCTCGGGCGAGCCGGCGTCGAACGTCCCCCGGCCCCGTGCCGGTGCGGGCGGCGGCGGTGCGGCGCCGTCGAACGGCGGTCCCGGCGGGCGGCAGTCGCCGCCGCCGCTGTGGGGCCGGCGCGGCTCCGAGGAGGGGCCGCCGATCCCGTTCTGGCTGCGTCCGGTCGAGCCCGGTCCGGGCGAGTCCGACCGGGACGAGTGATGAACCTGAACGACCGCCAGCGCAAGCTCTTGTTCGCCGGGCTCGTGGTGGTGCTCGCCGCCATCGGCGTCTACCTGACGGTGGCGGCGCCGGAGCACGACCACGACAAGGCGGACGCGCGCCCGAGCGCGACGGCGACGGCCGGCCCGAGCGCGCCGGCGTCGCCGCCGCCGGGGATCCACAGCACCGTCGACCCGAAGAACTTCGACATCTACCGGCTGCTGCCGTTCTCGCAGCAGGACTTCGCGACGGCCGCCGACCTCGCGCAGCGGTTCGTCGCGGCGTACGGGACGTACCGCTACGACGAGGACCCGACCGCTTACATCGGCCGGATGTCCGGCATGGTCACCGATGACCTGCGCGGCCAGCTGGAGGCGGGCGCGTCCGCGCCGGGGATCCAGGACGAGCGCCGCAAGGAGCAGCTCGTCGCGCAGGGCGGCGCCTCGCTCGACCAGGTCCGCACCATCGAGAACAACTCGATCATCTTCCTGGTGACCGGGAAGCAGCAGCTCACCAAGAACGGGACGGCGAGCAGCGACAGCAAGCAGTACGCGGTGACCGTGTCGCGCGACGGCGGGTCGCTGAAGGTGTACGCGTTCGCGCCCGCCGACGCGGGCCAGGCGGGGGACACCGGATGACCCCGAAACGTGTGCTGGCGGCGTGCGCGCTCGCCGCCGCGGCGGCGCTGTTCGTCGCGCTGATCTTCGTGCCGATCCTGTTCGGCGCGAGCCAGTTCATGTTCGGCGGCAGCGTGAACGGCGGCTGTGTCGACACCTCGGGGGCGGGCGCGCAGCCCGCGGAGGCGGGCGACGCGAAGTCGATCCCGGCGAACTACCTCGACCTCTACAAGAAGGCCGGCAAGGACTACGGCATCCCGTGGAACGTGCTGGCGGGCATCGGCGAGGTGGAGACCGGGCACGGCACGTCCAACGCGCAGGGCGTGCACAGCGGCGAGAACTACGCGGGCGCGGGCGGGCCGATGCAGTTCCTGGACCCGACGTTCAAGTCCTTCGCGGTGGACGGGAACAAGGACGGCAAGAAGGACCGCTACGACCCGGCCGACGCGATCCCGACCGCCGCCGCCTACCTGAAGCACAACGGTGCCCCGCAGCGGATGAAGACCGCGATCTTCCAGTACAACCACTCGTGGGACTACGTGAACATGGTCCTGGCGTGGGCGAAGCGGTACGGCGGCGGCGACTTCAAGGTGGTGCAGTCCAACGGCGTCGACTGCCAGGACAACGAGCTGCCGGCGAACGCGAGCCAGCTCGTCCAGAAGATCATCGCGTTCGCGCTGGCGCAGCGCGGGAAGCCGTACGTGTTCGGCGCGACCGGCCCGGACGCGTGGGACTGCTCCAGCCTGGTGCAGGCGGCCTACCGGGCGGCGGGGCTCGGCATCCCGCGGACCACGTTCGAGCAGTGGCCGTTCGGGCTGAAGGTCGCCAAGGGCAAGGAGCAGCCGGGCGACCTGGTGTTCTTCAACTCGGGTCCGGGGACGTCGGCGGACAATCCCGGCCATGTCGGGATGGTCATCGGCAACGGCAAGATGATCGTCGCGAGCTGCTCGGCGTGCGTGCCCGCGATCGGCGTGAAGCCCTACAAGCGGCCGGACTGGGTGGGCGTGACGCGCCCGCTGGCCAGCCCGCAGCTCAAGGCCAAGGTCGGGCAGCTGGCCGCGCAACAGCCGGGCGGCTGACCGGGGACGCCCCCGGCGGCGGCCGGGGGGGCCCGGGGGGGGGCAGCCGCCGCAGGGGGGGTGGGAGAAAGG
>NZ_JBEYYT010000369.1:2530-9567 GCF_040645715.1 Spirillospora sp. NPDC046719
CCCAGGGCCGGCCCGCGGCCGGCACACCCGCGGGGGGGCGGCCGGGGCCCCCCCGGGCGGGGGCCGGGGCGTCCGGTACGGGATCAGCAGCCGAAGTCGATGTCGTAGAACGTGCTGTAGTGGTCGGGCGTCCAGTACATGCCGTCGTGGCCGAGGTCGTCGGACGTGATGATGCGGCGGGCGCCGCGCGTGGAGCTGCCCGGGGTCTTCACCGTGTACTCGTGGTAGTAGCCCTGCGGTTCCCGCGGCAGCAGCCCTTCGCGGTTCTGGAAGACCGTGCCGTCCTGCGGGTACGGGAACGGGCCGCCCTTGTCGATCAGGGCGATCGTGTCGTCGGCCTGCGACGGCAGCGACGACTCGCACACGGTGGAGACTGCGGCGGACGGGGCGGGAGTGGCGGCGTAGGCCGCAGGAGCGGTGGCGGTGGCGGTGGCGGTGGCGGTGGCGGTGGTGGCGTGCGCCGCGGGGCCGGTGAGCCCTGCGATGAGCAGGGCGGCCGGGAGGAGCGCGCGGCGGAACCGGTGGCGGGGGGTCGTCATGGGGCGAGTGTCGCCCGGGCCGTCCGCCTCGTCACCGGCGATGCCGTCAATTCAGGAGAAGTTGCCGACCGTGTCACCGGTGATTCGGCACGGATCGGGCGGTTGGTCACCGGAACCGCCGCTTGCCGATCACCAGCAGGATGTCGCGCAGCGCGTCGGCGGCGTCGCGGACAGCCTCGGCGGGCACCCCCGCCATGGCCTCTCTGTGCGCGCGCGCCGAGGCGTCCAATGCCAGCGTCGTGACCCGGAGGCCCTCCGGTGTGAGCTGGACGAACCTGCTGCGGGCGTCGCCGGTGTTGGCCTCCCGCTCGACGTAGCCGGCCTTCTGCAGCCGCTGCAGCACGTTGCTCGTGCCGCCGGAGGTGAGGAACGCCGACCGGGTCAGCTCGCTCGGCCTCAGCCGGTACGGCTTCCCGGCCCTGTTCAGCACCGTCAGCACCTCGAACTCGGCGTAGGTGAGCCCGAGGTCGGCCAGCTCCCCGCGCAGCGCCTGCTGGACGAGCGCCCCGATGCGCGACGCGCGCTTGCTGACCTCCAGCATCGCGATGACGTCCTCGCCGAGGCCGTCCCGCCGCCAGGCCCCGGCCAGCTCGTCCACCTCGTCACGGCGGCCGCCGTCGTCATCGCGCACAAGCCGAGGATACCCGTCGCCGTATTGCTTTCTTAAAAGCTTCTTTCTAAGCTTTACTTCATGACATCGCTCCTCCTTCGCGACGGCACGGTCATCGACACGGCTCCCGCGCCCACCGTCCTCGGACGCGCGGACGTCCTCGTCGAGGACGGCCGGATCGCCGCCGTCGGCCCCGGCCTGGCAGCGCCCGCCGGCGCCGAGATCCTGGACGCGACGGGCCGCATCGTGATGCCCGGCTTCGTCGACACCCACCGGCACACCTGGCAGACCGCGATCCGCGCGACCCTCCCCGACAGCACGCTGCCCGCCTACCTGCAGCGCGTCCTCGGCGAACTGGCACCGCGCCACCGCCCCGACGACGTCTACACCGCGACCCTCGCCGGCGCCCTGGAGTGCCTCGACTCCGGCATCACGACCGTCGTCGACTGGTCGCACATCATGTTCAGCCCCGACCACACCGACGCCGACATCGCCGCGCTCCGCGCGTCCGGGATCCGCGCCGTGTTCGGCTACTGCTACGGCGGCGGCGACGACCTCGCCGCGCTCGCCGCCGAGACGGCCCGCGTCCGCCGCGAGTACTTCGACGGGCCGCCGGGAGCCGTCTCGATGTGGATGGCCGCGCTCGGCCCCGAGATCGCCGGCGAGGAGCGCGCGCTCGCCGAATGGCGGCTGGCCCGCGACCTGGGCCTGCCCGTCACCGTCCACATGGGCGGCCACGGCGCGGACGGCGCGGCGCGCGGCCTGGCGTTCCTCGAGGACAACGGCCTGATCGACCACCCCGCCATGTACGTGCACGCCAACTTCTACACCGGCGAGGAGTTCAAGAGGATCGCCGCCAACGGTGGCACCGTCTCGGCCACGCCGGGGGTGGAGGCGGCGCTCGGCATCGGCGACCCGGCCACCGGCCGCTCGCACGCCGCGGGCGTCCCGACCGGCCTCGGCTGCGACACCGTCGCCAGCGGGCCGGGCGACATGTTCGGCGTCCTGCGCGCGGCGTACTTCCTCGAACGCGCCCGCCCGGACGGCGCCGGCACCTGGTTCACCACCGCCGAGGCCCTCCGCGCCGCGACCCTCGGCGGCGCCGAGACGGCCGGCCTCGCCGACGTCACCGGCTCCCTCACCCCCGGCAAGCAGGCCGACCTGATCGTCCTGCGCACCGACACCCTCGGCATGGCGGCGGCGCACGACCCGATCGCGGCCGTCGTCCTGTCCGCCGAGACGCGGCACGTCGACACGGTCCTCGTCGGCGGCCGCGTGCTGAAGAGCGGGGGAGTCCTCCAGGGCCACGACGTCCCGTCCCTGCTGGACACGCTGCGGGCGGCGGCGGCCCGCATCACCGCCGGATAATCGGGCGGGGATCGTCGGCGCCGCGTGGCATGCTGGCGGCGTGGAGTCCGAGATACGCGTCCGCATCGCCGACGACCTGTTGATGTTCCTGCCCGCCGCACGGCGCGAACCGGTGAGCCGGGTGGCGTGGGACGGGACGTCCACGCTCGGCCACGTCGTGGAGTCGCTCGGGGTGCCGCTCCCCGAGGTCGGCCGGATGACCGTCCGCGGCGAGCCCGTCGAGCCGTCCGCGCGCCCCGCGGCCGGCGACGAGGTGGGCGTGGAGCCCGTGCCGCGGCCCCAGCCCGTCCCGCTGGACCCCGGCCAGGACGCGCCGCGCTTCCTCCTCGACGTCCACCTGGGCACGCTCGCGCGCCGGATGCGGCTGCTCGGCCTCGACACCGCCTACCACAACGACATGGACGACCCGGCCCTCGTCGTCCAGGCGAACGCCGAGCGCCGCGTCCTGCTCACCCAGGACCGGGGCCTGCTGCGGCGCCGGGCGCTCTGGTTCGGCGCCTACGTCCGCGGGTCCCGGCCCGACGACCAGCTCCGCGACCTCCTGGACCGCTTCGCGCCCGTCCTCAGCCCCTGGACGCGCTGCACCGCCTGCAACGGCGTCCTCGTCGCCGTCGACAAGGAGGAGATCGAGCGCGACCTGGAGGCCGGCACCCGCCGCAGCTACGACGCCTACGGCCGATGCGCCGGCTGCGGCCAGGTGTACTGGCGCGGCGCGCACGGCGACCGCCTTGAGAAGATCGTCGAGGAGGCGACCCGTCAGGTCGGGACCGCCCGCGCCGGAACCGACCGGCCCCGGGCGGCCGTCTCAGACGGGTAGGGACGGAAGGGGCTGGTCACCATCACCGATCTGGTCGTCGTGGGCGCCGCGATCATCCGCGACGGGCGGCTGCTCGCCGCCCAGCGCGCCGAGCCGCCGCACATGGCCGGCGGCTGGGAGCTGCCGGGCGGCAAGGTGGACCCGGGCGAGTCCGACGAGGACGCCGTGGTCCGCGAGTGCCACGAGGAGCTCGCCGTCAAGATCCGCCCGCTCCGCCGCGTCGGCGGCGACTGGCGGCTCAGCGAGCGCGCGCTCCTGCGCGTCTGGACCGCCGAGATCGTCGAAGGCGAGCCGCGGGCCCTCGAACACCTGGCCCTCCGCTGGCTCACCCGGGACGACCTGTACGACGTCGCCTGGCTCCCCGGCGACCGCCCCGTCATCACGGAGCTGGAACCCGACCTCCGCTGAGGCGGGTCCCCGCTAGGAGATGCGGTTCGCGCCGGCGAAGTCGGAGCGGGTGGAGAGCTTGGAGATCTTCACCACGTCGCCGGTCTGCGGCGCCTGGAGGAACTTGCCGTCGCCGACGTAGATGCCCATGTGGTGGAGGTTGCTGCCGAAGTACACCAGGTCGCCGGCGCGCAGCGCGGAGCGGGAGACCTTGGTACCGAGCTGGAAGAGGTCGCCGGTGTAGTGCGGCAGGCCCGGCTTGCCGACCTGGGCGTAGGCCCAGACGACGAGGCCGGAGCAGTCGAAGGAGCTCGGGCCGGCGGCGCCCCAGACGTACGGGCTGCCGAGCTTGGTGAGGGCCTTGCGGGCCATCTTGGCGGGCAGGTCCGAACCCTTGATCGTGGCGGTGAGGCCGGACTTCGGGTCGGTGGTGTGGGTGGTGGTCAGCTTGTCGAGGCGCTTCATGACCTCGTCCACCTTGGCCTTGGCGGCCTTGCGGGCGGCCTGGACCTTCGCCTGGGCCTGCTTGACCTGCTCGGTCCGCTGCTGCGCGGCGCGCTGGGCGGCCTCGGCCTGGTCGACCTGCTTCTGCAGGGCGAGGACGGTGGTGGCCTGGTTCTGCTGGAGGTAGGCCGAGTCGGACAGGCTGTCGGCGCTGCCGCCGGAGCTGAAGATCGCGTCGGGTCCGCCGCTCATGTAGTTGGCGGCGGCCAGCTGGGCGAGCCGCTGGCGGGCGGGCTCGGTCTGCTGCAGCAGCTTCTGCGCGTACGCGGTGGCGGTCTTCTCCGCCTTGACCGCGCGGCCGAGGTCGACGCGGGTCTTGTTGAACTGCTCGGTGAGCGTCTCGGCCTCGTCGTTCAGTTCCTTGAGGCTCTGCTTCAGCCCCTTCTCCGTGGTGGGGAGGGGGCTGGGCGTCCCGGTGGCCTGCGGTGCGGCGGCGGGGCCGAAGGGGGTCGCGGCGTGCGCGGCGACGGGGGCGGTGGTGCCGAGGCCGATGACCAGCACTGCGGCGGCCGTGGCGGTCGGCGCGACGCGCCGCCGGGGACGGGGGTCCGGTGCCAAGCCGGTGTCTCCTCTCCTCGCTCGCCTACCGGGTTAGCTGACGGGTTCGGGCCAGGAGTCGCCCTACGACGTGCGTCGATTCACCCCAGGGGGATGGGTCCCCGGTTCGTCCGCGGGTGGGTGCCGCGGGGGATTCGGCGGTCCGGTCGCAGCCCCGGGGGGTGGGGCTCCGGACGACCGGATCTCGGGAAGATTACAAAGGATGGGCAAAGATGGCCAATCGAGGCCCGTGTGAGGCAGGGGACGAGCGGCTCTGAACAGGCGGCGCCGTGCGCCAAGTAGAATGGTGGCAGCCGCGCGTCTGCGGCGACTCCCGAACTCTCACGCAAGGCGAGCCCGCATGCCCATCTCCACGCGCGACGACCTCCGGAACGTCGCGATCGTCGCCCATGTCGACCACGGCAAGACGACGCTGGTCGACGCCATGCTCTGGCAGTCCGGTGCCTTCCGCGAGAACCAGGACGTCGACGACCGCGTCATGGACTCCAACGATCTGGAGCGCGAGAAGGGCATCACCATTCTCGCGAAGAACACGGCCGTCCGGCACAACGGCCTGACCATCAACATCATCGACACGCCCGGCCACGCCGACTTCGGCGGCGAGGTCGAGCGCGGCCTGTCCATGGTGGACGGCGTCGTCCTGCTGGTGGACGCCAGCGAGGGGCCGCTGCCGCAGACCCGGTTCGTGCTGCGCAAGGCGCTCGAGGCGCGGCTGCCGGTGATCCTGGTCGTGAACAAGACCGACCGTCCCGACGCCCGCATCGACGAGGTCGTGGACGAGACGTACGAACTGTTCATGGACCTCGACGCCGAAGAGGACCAGATCGACTTCCCGATCGTGTACGCCTCGGGGCGCGCCGGGCGGGCGTCGCTGAACAAGCCCGCCGACGGCGGCATGCCCGACAGCGAGGACCTGGAGCCGCTCTTCACGGTCATCACCGAGACGATCCCGGCGCCGTCGTTCGACCCGGACGCGCCGCTGCAGGCGCACGTGACGAACCTGGACGCCTCCAGCTACCTGGGCCGGATCGCGCTGTGCCGCGTGCACGCGGGGACGATCAAGAAGGGCCAGCAGGTCGCGTGGTGCCGGCACGACGGCAGCATCGAGAAGGTGAAGATCACCGAGCTGCTGATGACCGAGGCGCTGACCCGCAAGCCCGCCGATGAGGCGGGGCCGGGCGACATCATCGCGATCGCCGGCATCCCGGAGATCATGATCGGCGACACCATCGCCGACCCGGACGACCCGCGCCCGCTGCCGCTGATCACGGTGGACGAGCCCGCGATCTCCATGACGATCGGCACCAACACCGGTCCGATGGCGGGCCGCGAGAAGGGCACGAAGGTCACCGCCCGGATGGTCAAGGACCGGCTCGACCGCGAACTGGTCGGCAACGTGTCGATCAAGGTGCTGCCGACCGAGCGCCCGGACGCCTGGGAGGTGCAGGGCCGCGGCGAGCTGGCCCTCGCGATCCTGGTGGAGAACATGCGCCGGGAGGGCTACGAGCTGACCGTCGGCAAGCCGCAGGTCGTCACGCGGGAGATCGACGGCAAGAAGCACGAGCCGGTCGAGCGGCTCACCGTCGACATCCCCGAGGAGCACCTCGGCGCGGTCACGCAGCTGATGGCGGTCCGCAAGGGCCGCATGGAGCACATGACCAACCACGGCACCGGCTGGATCCGGATGGAGTTCCTGGTCCCGGCGCGCGGCCTGATCGGGTTCCGCACCGAGTTCATGACCGAGACCCGCGGCACCGGCATGGCGCACCACGTGTTCGAGGGCTACGAGCCCTGGTTCGGCGAGCTGCGCACGCGGCCGTCCGGCTCGCTGGTCGCCGACCGCTCCGGCGCCGCCACCGCGTACGCGATCACGAACCTGCAGGAGCGCGGCACGTTCTTCGTGGGGCCGACCACCGAGGTGTACGAGGGCATGATCGTCGGGGAGAACTCCCGCTCCGACGACATGGACGTCAACATCACCAAGGAGAAGAAGCTCACGAACATGCGCTCCTCCACCGGTGACGAGCTGGAGCGGCTCACCCCGCCGCGGGTCCTGTCGCTGGAGGAGGCCCTCGAGTTCTGCCGCGAGGACGAGTGCGTCGAGGTGACCCCGGCGAACGTCCGCATCCGCAAGGTGGTGCTGGACGCCAAGGAGCGCGAGCGGATGCGCGCCCGCACCAAGCGCGCCGGCTGACGCCGGGACGAGGCGCACAGGACGCGAAAGGAAACGGCCCCGCGGTTCCGAGAACCGCGG
>NZ_JBEYYT010000370.1:0-9522 GCF_040645715.1 Spirillospora sp. NPDC046719
CGCCGGGCGGGCCCGGCCTCGCCGGGAACGCGTGGGCGGCGGCGGTGGCCGCGCTGACGCTCCTGTCGGTCCGCCACACGATGGACGTGTCCTACGCGGCGTCCCGGTACGGCCGGCGCCCGCGGCGGGACCGCGTCCGCAACGAGGTCGCGCGCCGCGCGGTGCGGGCGCTCGCGCTCCCGGCCGGCGAGCGGTTCGCGCTGATCGCCGTCACCGCCGCGCTCGCGGGCGCCCGGGTCACCTTTACGGTCCTGCTGGTGTGGGGCTCGGCCGCGGCCGCGTTCGTCCTCGCCGGGCACGCGCACGGCTCGTTCGCGCACGCGGCGCCCCTGCCGGGATCGGCGGACCGGTGAACGCCGCCGTCCAGGTCGGGGACCACCGCGACGACGGGCCGGTGTGCCTGGTGCTGGGCCGGACGGCGCGCGGCCGGCTCCCACCGCTGCCCGCCGCGGTCGCCGCCGCGGGCGTCACCGCGCTGCTGCTCGCCGCGGGTGCGCCCGGCCCGCCGGCGCCCGCGCTGCTCGCCCCGATCGTGGTGGTCCTGCTGGCGGGTCCTTCCGCAGGACATCCGCACACCGGACGGCTGGACTGGCTCGTACCGCCCATAATCCGCGCGATCGAGTATGGTTACCTCGCCGTACTGGGGTTTGCGCAGGGAGTGTCGGCACCGCTCGTCTACGTGCTGGCGGCCGTCCTCGCGCTCCACCACTGCGACGTCGCGTACCGCTCCCGCCAGGGACTCCGGGCGCGGGGGCTCGCCCTCCGCGCCGGGCTCGGCTGGGAGGGCCGGATGCTCTGTGTGGCCTTCGCGGGCCTCTGCGGACTGCTTCCGCTCGCGTACGCTGCGCTGGCCGCCTACCTTGGTGTGCTGTTCGGCAGCGAGGGCGTCGCCACGTGGGCGCGGTCCGGTCGCGGCGGCGGTGTGATGGTCGACTGGGAGGAAGAGAAAGCATGATCGGCATGGTGCTGGCGGCGGGCGCGGGCCGGAGGCTGCGGCCGTACACCGATACCCTCCCCAAGGCCCTGGTCCCCGTGGACGGCGAGACCACCATCCTGGACATCGCGCTCGGCAACCTCGCCGAGGTCGGCCTGACCGACGTGGTCATCGTCGTCGGCTACTGCGCCGGCGCGGTCGAGGAGCGCAAGGCCGCCCTCGAGGAGAAGTACGGCGTGTCCATCACGCTGGTTCACAACGACAAGGCCGAGGAGTGGAACAACGCCTACTCCATGTGGCTGGCTCGGGAGCACTTCTCCAAGGGCGTCCTCATGGTCAACGGCGACACGGTCCATCCGGTGAGCGTCGAGAAGACGCTACTGGCGAACCGCGGACCGGACATCCTCCTCGCCGTGGACAACGTGAAAACTCTCGCCGACGAGGAGATGAAGGTCATCCTCGACGAGGGCGAGCACCTGAAGACGATCACCAAGCTGATGGACCCGTCGACCGCCTACGGCGAGTACATCGGCGCCACCCTGATCGAGCCCGCCGCCGCGGAGCCCCTCGCGGACGCCCTCAAGGCGACGTGGGAGGCGAACCCCGACCAGTACTACGAGGACGGCTACCAGGAGCTGGTGAACCGGGGCGGCCGCATCGCGGTCGCGCCGATCGGCGCGGTCGAGTGGGTCGAGGTGGACAACCACGACGACCTGGAGAAGGCCCGTCGGATCGCCAAGACCTACTGACGCCGCCGGCGCCACACGCGGGACGACCCCGAGCGAGGAGGCCCATGCCCCTGCTGACGCGGATGCTGAACGCGCCGCTCTCCATCGACGTGCGGCGCGGCGCCGTCGCCGCCCTGGGCGAGCTGCTCGCCGACAAGCGCATCGCCACCGAGGGACGGGTGGCCATCGCCGTCGGCCAAGGCCAGGGCGACCACATCGCCGAGCACGTCCGCCCGTCCCTGTCCGCCTGCGAGGTGTTCCAGGTCGAGGGCGGCACCGTCGACGCCGCCGTCGGCCTCGCCGGCAAGCTGCGCGGCGGGACGTTCGAGGCCGTCGTCGGCATCGGCGGCGGCCGGACGATCGACGCGACCAAGTACGCGGCGACGCTGTCGGGCATCCCGATGGTGTCGGTCGCCACGAACCTGTCGCACGACGGGATCTGCTCCCCGGTCGCGTCCCTGGAGCACGACAAGGGCAAGGGCTCGTTCGGCGTCGTGATGCCGCTGGCGATGGTCGTCGACCTCGACTACGTGCACACCGCGCCCGACCGGCTCGTCCGCGCCGGGATCGGCGACGTGGTCAGCAACTTCTCCGCGGTGGACGACTGGCTCCTCGCCGCCGAGCAGTGCGGCGAGCGCGTCGACCGGATGGCGCTGACCGTCGCCCGCACCGCCGCGGAGGCGCTGCTGCACCAGCCGGGCTCCATCGAGTCCGACCGGTTCCTCACCGTCCTCGCCGAGGGCCTCGTGCTGTCGGGGATGGCGATGTCGTTCGCGGGCGACTCGCGCCCGGCGAGCGGCGGCGACCACGAGATCCTGCACGCCATCGACCAGCTCTACCCGGGGACGGCCAACCACGGGGAGCTGGCGGGGATCGGCGCGGCGTTCTGCTATCACCTGCGCGCCAGCCGGCTCGGCGGCGCGGACGCCGGCGACACCGCCGCGGAGCGGCTCGCGGAGATCCTCACCTGCCTCGGCAGGCACGGGCTGCCCCGGTTCCCGGCCGACGTCGGCCTGACCGAGGAGCAGTTCGCGGAGGCCGTGCTGTACGCCCCGCGCACCCGTCCCGGCCGCTATACGATCTTGGAACACCTCGGCCTCGACAAGGGCGAGACGCTCAAGGCGGTGGAAGAGTATGTCCAGGCCCATGGAGGCTGAGCTCCCCGGACAGCCCGCGCCCGACCCCGGTCCGCCGGACGCGGGCGACGAGCGCCCGCCGCGCAAGGCGGCGAAGGTCGCCGACATCCGGCGGTACGGGCAGCCGCCCGGCCTGAAGGACCGGCGGAACGAGGAGCACTGGGCGGGCCGCCTCTACATGCGCGACCTGTCCCCGTACTTCGGGTGGATCGCGCTGCGCCTCGGGTTCAGCCCGAACCAGCTCACCTACCTGATGATGCTGAGCGGCATCGTCGCCGGCGTCGTGGTGTCGCTGCCCGCGTCCGGCACGGGCGCGCTGTGGACGGCCCTCGGCGGCGCCCTGCTCATCCAGGTCTACCTGCTGCTCGACTGCGTGGACGGCGAGGTCGCCCGGTACCTGCGGCGGACGTCGGTGGCGGGGGTCTTCCTCGACCGCATCGGCCACTACCTGTCGGAGATCTCGCTGCTCATCGGGCTCGGCTTCGCCGCGCAGGGCGGCTGGAAGAACGGCGGCTGGGCCGAGCTCGGCCTCGTCGCCGCGCTCGGCGCCGCGCTGATCAAGGCGGAGACCGACAACGTCGTGGTGGCCCGCGCCAAGTCCGGGCTGCCCGCCGACCCGTCCGGCGGCGACCGGGCGCTGCGGCCCCGCTCGACCGGGATCGCGCTGGCCCGCCAGGCCGCGTCGATGCTGCGCTTCCACCGCATCATCGGCGCCGTCGAGCTGTCGCTGCTGATCCTGGCCGCCGCCCTGATCGACACCCTGACCGGTGCGGACACCCCCGTCGCGATCCGCGTGCTGATGGTCGCCGTCGCGCTCGTCGCGGTCGTCCAGACCCTGCTGCACCTGGTCAGCATCCTGGCCTCCCGGAGACTGAAGTGAAACTCAGCGTCGTCGTCCTGACCATGGGCAACCGCCCGGACGAGCTGGCCCGCGCCGTGCGCAGCGCGCTGGAGCAGGAGCACGCGGACGTCGAGGTCGTCCTCGTCGGCAACGGCGTCGACCCCGTGGGCGACCGCGCCGGCCTCCCGCCGTTCGACGACGAGCGCGTCAAGACGATCAGCCTGCCGACGAACGTCGGCATCCCGGCGGGCCGCAACCGCGGCGTCGAGGCGTCCAGCGGCG
Source organism: Spirillospora sp. NPDC046719 (assembly GCF_040645715.1). Taxonomy (NCBI): domain Bacteria; kingdom Bacillati; phylum Actinomycetota; class Actinomycetes; order Streptosporangiales; family Thermomonosporaceae; genus Spirillospora; species Spirillospora sp. NPDC046719. The sequence continues at coordinate 3,922 of NZ_JBEYYT010000370.1, forward strand.
ACGTGGTGCTGTTCCTCGACGACGACGGCTGGTACCGCTCCACCCGCCTCGGCACCTACCTGCGGGACCGGTTCGCCGCCGACCCGGCGCTCGGCGTGGTGTCGTTCCGGGTCCGCGACCCGGAGGGCGGGCGGGGCGAGCGCCGGCACGTCCCGCGGCTGCGCGCGGGGGACCCGGAGCGCTCGTCGGAGGCCACGACGTTCCTCGGCGGCGCGTGCGCGATCCGCCGCGCCGCGTTCGACGCGGGCGGCGGCCTGCCGGAGGACTTCTTCTACGCCCACGAGGAGACCGACCTCGCGTGGCAGATCCTCAACGCCGGCTACCACATCGTGTACGACGCGTCCGCGGTGATGTTCCACCCGGCCGTCCTTCCGACCCGGCACGACATGTTCTACCGGTACAACGCCCGCAACCGCGTCTGGCTCGCGCGCCGCAACCTGCCGTGGCCGCTGGCGTTCACCTACCTCGCGGTGTGGATCGGCATGACCCTGCTGCGCGAGCGCAAGCCGAGCGCCCTGAAGCCGTGGTTCAAGGGCTTCCTGGAGGGCTGGCGGAAGCCGGCGGGCCCCCGCCGCCCCATCTCCTACCGCACCGCGTGGCGCATGACGCGGACGGGCCGCCCGCCGATCATCTGATCGCCGACAGGATCAGGTGGGTCAGCTCCGCCGTGATGTCGTCCAGCGGGATCGTCTGGTCGCGGGCGGACCAGTGGTGGACGAGGTTGTTCACGGCCCCGATGATCGCGATGACGGTGAGGCGGTAGTCGCGGTCGGCGGCCTCGCCGCGCCCGACGGCCTCCCGGATCATCGCGAGCATCGTCTCCTCCCAGTGCGCGCGCCACTGCAGTCGGTGCCGTTCGAGGCCGGCGCTGACCCCGATGACCTCGACGAACGCGATGCGCGCCCAGCGCGGGTCGCTGGCGGTGACGGTGACGAAGGCGCGGACCGCGCGCTCGACGCGGGCGGGCAGCGGGTCGGCGGCGGCCTCGGCGTAGGCGGTGTCGAGGGCCGCGCGGGCGCGCTCGTTGATGCTCCGGTGCAGGGCGGTGAGCAGTTCCTCGCGCCCGGAGAACTCCTCGTAGAAGTTGCGGGTGGACACGCTGGCGGTGGCGCAGAGCCGCTCGATGGAGGTCGCCGCGTAGCCGCGGGTCCCGAACAGTTCGAGGCCGGCGCCGAGCAGCCGCTCCCGCCGGTCGGCGCGGCGCTCCTCGGCGGAGCGGCCGCCGTAACTGCGGCGGGGGGCGGGGTTCCGGCCGCTCATCGATCTCCGTTCTGGCGGTGTCGTAAGGAGGCAGCGCCAGCCTAACCGCGCCCGGCCCGCCGCGCGCCCCGTCGCCGTCGTCCGCCCCGCCGTCGTCCGCCCCGCCGTCGTCCGCCCCGCCGCCGCGACTCAGCGCAGGACGGGGGTCTCCTCGGTCATGCGCGACAGCTTCTCGGGGTTGCGGACGGCGTAGAGGCCGGTGATGAGGCCGTCGTCGATGCGCACCGCGATGACGGTGTCGATCTCGCCGTCGAGCCGGAACACCAGCGCCGGGTAGCCGTTGACGTGCGCGGGACGCAGCGACGCGGCGGCGCCGAACCGGTTCAGGCCCGCGGCCAGCGGCGCCACCAGGTCGGCTCCGGTGATGGGCTCCAGCGCGGCCTGCGCGACCCCGCCGCCGTCGCCGAGGAACACGACGTCCGGCGCGAGGACGTCGAGCAGCCGCTGCAGGTCGCCGGTCTCGATCGCCCGCCGGAACGCCTCCAGTGCCCCGGCGGTCTCGTCGGGGGAGACGGGGCCGCGCGGCCGGCGCGCCGCGACGTGCGCCCGGGCCCGGCTGGTGATCTGGCGGACGGCGGCGGGCGACTTGCCGACCGCCTCGGCGATCTCGTCGTAGGGCAGGTCGAACACCTCGCGCAGCACGAACACGGCCCGCTCGGTCGGCGCGAGCGTCTCCAGCACCAGCAGCATCGCCATCGAGAGGCTGTCGGCCAGCTCGATGTCGTCGGCCACGTCCGGCGCGGTCAGCAGCGGCTCGGGCAGCCAGGGGCCGATGTAGGACTCCTTGCGGCGGCGGAGCGTGCGCAGCCGGCCGAGCGCCTGGCGGGTGGTGATCCGCACGAGGTAGGCGCGCCGGTCCCGCACGCCGTCGAGGTCGACGCCGATCCAGCGCAGCCAGGTCTCCTGGAGGACGTCCTCGGCGTCGGCGGCGGAGCCGAGCATCTCGTAGGCGACGGTGAACAGCAGGTTGCGGTGGGCGACGAACGCCTCGGTGGCGGCGTCGGCGCGGCCGGGCCGCTCCGGCGGGGTGCTCGCCGGCTCCGGCGGGGTGCTGGCTCGCTCCTCGGGGTCGTTCATCGCCGGCTCCTGTCTGCTCGTCGTCAAGGCTGCCACGCGCATGAGATGCCGCCCGCCGCCGCCCTGTGACAGGTGCGGCCGGTGGCGTAGGTCACAGCGCGGCGCCGTCACAGGGGCCGGGGCGCCGGCATCTCCATGGCATCAGGACGCCGCGCGGACGGGCCGCGCGGCGCACGGCCCCGCCACGGAGCCCACTACGGAGCCCGCTGCAGAGGAGAAGCCATGGAATCCCGGTTCGACCTGATGAGCAACGCGCTCGGCGCCAAGATCGGCAAGCGGTTCTTCAACGTCAGCCTGGCGATCCAGCAGTCGTCGCTGCCCCAGAGCGTCCAGAATCTGGCGATGCTGCGCGCCAGCCAGATCAACGGCTGCGGCTGGTGCGTGGACGTGCACAGCAAGGACGCCGCGGCGGCGGGGGAGACCGCGGTCCGGCTGAGCCTGGTCGCCGCCTGGCGCGAGTCGACCGTGTTCACCGAGGCGGAGCGGGCCGCGCTGGCGCTCGCCGAGGAGGGCACCCGGCTCGCCGACGCCCACCGCGGCGTGTCCGACGAGACGTGGGCGCTGGTGCGCGAGCACTACGACGACGACCAGATCGCCGCGCTCGTCTACCTCGTCGCGATGATCAACGCGGCGAACCGGCTCGGCGTGATCTGCCACAGCAAGGGCGGTTCGTACGAGCCCGGCGCGTTCGCCGGGCTGGAGAACTGACCGGCGGGCACCCGGCCCGGATCCGCGGATCCGGGCCCGGCCCGCGCTGCGGGCGTCAGCCGGACAGCAGGATGCCCTCCCACTCCGGCGCGGACGTCAGGACGACCAGGTGCTGGGTGGCGCGGGAGACGGCCACGTACAGGACGCGGAGCCCGTTGGGCGACTGCGCGGCGACCGTCTCGGGGGCGGCGATCACCGCGGCGTCGAACTCCAGGCCCTTGGCCTCCAGCACGTCGAGGACCTGGACGCGGTCGGGCAGCCCGGCGGCGAGGCGCGCGCGGGCGGCGGCGTCCCACCGCGCGGACGCGATCTCGTGCGGCAGCGGGATCGTGCCCTCGTCGTGCGCCTCGGCCGGATGGAACGGGACGATCACGCCGATCGTCCCCTCGACCTGCCCGAGCAGCTCCTCGGCGGCCTCCCGCGCGGCGGCGGGGAGCCCGGCCTCGGGGAGGACGCGGACGACCGGCGCGATCCCCGAGGAGCGGACGGCACGGGCCGGCCGCGCCTCGGGCAGCGCGCGCGCCAGCACTCGCGCGGACACGGCGGCGATCTCGGTGGAGTTGCGGTAGTTCGTCGTCAGCTCGTACTCGTGCCGGGTGCGGCGCGGCGCGGGCTTGCGGCGGCGGCGGTTCCGGGACGACGGGCGCTCCCCGCTGAGCGCCGCCTCCATGGCCGTGCGGGCGGCGGCGAGGTCCTCCCAGGCGCTCTGCGCCGGGTCCTCCACGACCGTCCAGCTCGCCTGGCGGCCCCGGCGGCCGAGCATCCGCCACTGCATCGGCGACAGGTCCTGCGCCTCGTCCACGACGATGTGCGCGTACTCGGGGCGCTCCTCCACCACGCCGTCGTCGACGCGGCGGGACCGCTCCAGCCGCTCCATCGACGTGGTGAGCTCCTGCATCTCCGGCTCCCAGTCGTCCTCCGCGACCTCCTCGCCGGTGAGGATGTTGACACCGTCGACCACGAACGGGTCGTCGGCGGCGGCGGACGCGCGGCGGCGGGACGGGCGCGGCGGCGAGCCGAGCAGCGCGTCGAGCTCGTCGATCAGGGCGACGTCCTGGTAGCTGAACGGAGCGTCGCCGCCGGCGGGGGCGGCCCAGGACGCCGCGAGCCGGGCGACGTCGTCGCGGTGCAGCTCGCGCCCGGCGGCGCGGCGCAGCCGGTCCGGGTCGCCGAGCGAGCGGAGCACGTCGGCGGGGCGGCGGATCGGCCAGAACGCCACGAGGAAGTCGGCGAACTCGCGCTGCTCGCGGACGCGCGCGTCGAACTGCTCGCGGGGCGTGCCGTCGCCCGCGGGGCGGCCGGTCTCGTCGTCCAGGGAGGCGAGGCCGTCGGCGGCGAGGATCGCGTTCCACAGGCCGGCCTCGGCGCCCTCCGCCTCCCGGGCGGCCTCCGGGCCGCCGAGGTCGGTGAACCGCCGCCACAGGGCGTCCAGCAGCATCTCGGCGACCTGGCGGCGGGCCGCGTTCACGCTGCCCCGGCTGCGCCGGTGCACGTCGTTGCGGACGCGGTCGAGGGTCCGCCGGTCGAGGGAGACGACGACGCCCTTGAACACCACGCGCAGCTCGTCGGGCGCGCCGGGGGCGTGGTCGGCGACGGCGCGCCGCAGCACGGCCGCCATCGCCTCCGACCCCTTCAGCGCGGCGAGCGGGGGCGTGTCGTGGACGGTCGCGGTGACGCCGTCGACGAGGTCGCCGAGGGAGCGGAGCGTCGCCGAGCCCTCGCCGAGGGACGGCAGCACCCGCTCGATGTAGGCGGTGAAGCGGCGGTTCGGGCCGACCACCAGCACGCCGCGCGAGCCGAACCGGCGGCGGTGCCGGAACAGCAGGTAGGCGACGCGGTGCAGGGCGACCGCCGTCTTGCCGGTGCCGGGGGCGCCGCGGACCAGGACGGTCCCGTCGGCGGGCGCGCGGATCACCTCGTCCTGCTCGCGCTGGATGGTCGCGACGATGTCGCGCATCGCGCCCTCGCGGGCGCGGGCGAGGGAGGCGAGGAACGCGCCGTCGCCGACGATCGTCATGCCGTCGGCGGCGTCGGGGTCGAGGAGGTCGTCCTCCAGGTCGACGACGGTGTGGCCGCGCGAGTGCAGGACGCGGCGCCGGACGACGCCGCGCGGGTCCTCGGGGGTGGCGCGGTAGAAGTCCTCGGCGGCGGGGGCGCGCCAGTCGATGACCAGGGAGTCGTGCTCGCTGGTGCGCACGCCGATCCGGCCGACGTAGCGGACCTCGCCGGACGGCTTCTCGCCGGGGGCGAGGTCGAGCCGGCCGAACACCAGCCCGTCGTCGGCGATGTCGAGGGCCTGGGCGCGCAGCGCCGCCTGGTGGACCATCGCGTCCCGGTCCACCAGGGAGCCCTTCGTGCCGGCGAGCGACTGCCGGTAGCCCTCGCGGATCATCGCCTGGGCGTCCGCGCGCATCTCCTCCAGCCGTGCGTAGGCGATGTCGACGTACCGCTGCTCGGCGGCGATCCCGGACCGCCGCTTCCAGCGGCTGCCGGCGGGCCTGGCCATCGCGGCCCGGCGCGGCGACGGCGTCACCCGGGTGATGGCCCACGAGTTCG
>NZ_JBEYYT010000371.1:0-9521 GCF_040645715.1 Spirillospora sp. NPDC046719
GCGCCGTACCGGGCGCGGGCCCGGTCGAGCAGCGCCAGCACCTCGCGGACGTGCCGCAGCCGTGGCCCGTCCGCGAGGTCGAGGTGGGTGCTCGCCGCGACCAGCCGCGCCGGCCCGATCTCCAGCACCGCGACCGCCAGCGCCCGCCGGTGCAGGCCCTCGTCGGGCGTCAGCAGGTGGAACTCGCGGTGGACGCGGCGGACGCGCGGCGCCGCGAGGACGGCGAGGCCGCACGCCCGGCGGCCCGCCGCCACGTCCATCCCGCACGCCCGCGCCAGCCGGCGCCGCTGCGCCCGCCAGCCCCAGAACCGCGGCACCTCCTGCAGGCACAGCACGTCCGGGCCGTTCGCGCGCACGACGCGCGCCACGGCTTCCGGGTCGTCGCGCAGCGACCGGATGTTGTAGCTCAGCACCCGGACCGGCGTCGCCACGGCGGGCGTCCTAGACCGCCGCGTCCTGGAGGGGGCGGACGCGGGCGAGGTCGGCGGCGCCGACGATGCCGGCGGCCGAGCCGAGCTCGGCGATCCGGATGTCGGGCAGCGGGCGGTGGCCGCGCCCGGTCAGCGCCTCCTCGAACGCGACGCGGATCGGGTCGAGCAGCAGGTCGCCGGCGTCGGACAGGCCGCCGCCGATGATGAACGCGCCCGGGTCCAGGATCGCGCTGAGGTCGGCGAGGCCCTGCCCCGCCCAGTGCGCGATCGTCCGGAAGCACTCCAGCGCGGCCTTGTCGCCCTCGCGGGCCGCCTGCGACACCTCGGGGCCGCTGATGCCCTCCGGCCGGCCGCCGCCGAGCTCCAGCAGCCGGCCCGCCATCGCCGGCGCGACCCGCGCGAGGTCGCGAGCCTCGTGCACGAGCGCGTTCCCGCTGGCGTACTGCTCCCAGCAGCCGCGGTTGCCGCAGCCGCAGCGGCGCCCGTCGGGGACGACCCGGAAGTGCCCCATCTCGGCGCCGATCCCGAACCGGCCGCGGTACAGCTCGCCGTTGATGATGATGCCGCCGCCGATGCCGGTGCCGAGGGCGACCAGCACCAGGAAGTTCTCGCCGCGGCCCGCGCCGAACTTCGCCTCGCCCCAGGCGGTGGCGTTGCCGTCGTTCTCCACCACGACGGGCAGCCCGACGAGGTGCTCGACCTTCTCCCGGATCGGCTCCTCGCGCCAGGCGAGGTTCGGCGCGAACAGCACCGTGGAGCGGGTCTCGTCGACGAACCCGGCGGCGCCGAGCCCGACCGCCGACACCTCCGCGTACTTGCCCTTGAGCAGGTCGACGACCTCGGCGATGGTCTCGGCGGTCTCCTTGGGGTTGGTCGAGGGAGTCGGCCGCCGGACCTTCTCCAGGATCGTTCCCCGGTCGTCGACGACGCCGGCGGCGACCTTCGTGCCGCCCACGTCCACGCCGATGGTCAGGGCCATGTACGCTTCCTCCTCCTCGCGCGCCCCTGGCTGGAGCCCGTCCGCACCACTAGCCGATGTCGATGGAGTCGCCGCCGGTGGCGGCCGCCCACGGGTCGCCCGGCTCCTCGCGGGGCTCCGCCCCGCGCGGCGCCTCCCCGCGCGGCGTCCGGCCGCGCTCGGCGTCGTCGCGCGGGGCCTCGTCACGCGGCGTCCCGCCGGACGGGGCCTCGTCGCGGGGCGACCGTCCCGACCGATCGGACCTACCCGCCCCGGGGCCCGCCGACGCATCCCGGGGCCGCGGGGGCCGGTTCCGGTTCGCGCCGGGGCGGGTGCGGTCGAAGCCCTGCACCACGTCCAGCGCGGCGGCCATCAGCGACTGCCCGGCCTCCCGGACGTGCCGGCCGACGTCGTGCCCCGACTCGCGGGACGCGGCGATGGCCCGGCAGACCGGGCAGTGGCAGCACTCGGGGGCGCCGGTGGCGTAGCGCGGCGGCTCGGCGGTCGCGCTCGCCCACACGTCGTCCGCGCCGCCGCGGGGACGGGCGTCGCGGTCGTCGGCGCGGTCGTCGCGGTCGGCGCGGTCGTCGTCGCGGGAGCCGCCACCGACCACGCGCTTGAGCACCGCGTCGAAGAGCTTGCCCGCCTCGTTGATCAGGTCACCCGGCTGGTCGGTCATGACTCCATCATCCATCCGTCATCGGCGTGAAACGGTACCGCCTTCCGGGCGTGCTCAGCGCTCGACGCGGCGCTTGAGGCCCTTCAGCGCGGAGTCGATGATCCGCTTCTCGCCCTTGCGCTTCACCATGCCGATCATCGGGACGCGGACGTCGACCGCCAGCTCGTAGGTGACCTCGGTGGCGTCGCCCGCCTCGGCGAGCGCGTAGGTGCCGTGCAGGCCGGTGACGACCGCGCCCTTCTCGACCAGCTCCCAGCTCACCCGGTCGTCGCCGTCCCAGGTGTAGGCGAGGCCGACGGTGTCGCTGAACGGGCCGCCGTCGAAGGTCAGCCGGCCGCGCAGGGCCCGGCCGTCCGGGCCGGTCTCCTGGACGGTGAACTCGCGGATCCCGCTCGCCCAGTCCGGATACGCCTCCAGGTCGGCGATCACCGCCATGATGTCGGCCTTCGCGGCCTTGATGGTGATGGAAGAACTCGTGCGGTCCGCCATCTGCGTTCCCTCCGGTTCGCCATGGGCCCGCGCCCGGGATTCCGTCGCCCGGGCCGCTGTCTAGAGCACGGTATCCGTCACACCGTGAGGACGTACGGGACCCCGCGCGCGCGGAAGTGGCCCACGTTCACGCATTCAGTGCGGCCGATGCGCATGCGAGCGGCGAGCGGCTGATGGACGTGCCCGAACAGCACGTATTTCGGCTGCGTGCGGTGGATCGCGTCCAGGATCGCCTCGCTGCCCCGCTCGAACCGGCGGGCGACGGTGTCGTAGAGCAGTTCGGGGACGGCGGGCGGGATGTGGCAGCAGAGCACGTCCACCTCCCCCACCGCCTCGACCTTCGCCGCGTACGCGTCGTCGTCGAGCTCGTAGGGGGTGCGGTACTCGGTGCGGAGCCCGCCGCCGACGAACCCGAACCGCAGCCCGCCGATCTCGGTGGTCTCGCCGTCCAGGACGCGGTGCCCGTCGCGCAGGTGCGGCGCCCACATGCGCGGGACGTCGACGTTGCCGTAGGTGAGGTAGGCGGGGGTCGGCATCGCGGCGAACAGCTCGGCGTACTGCCGGTCGACGGCGCGCTCGATGTGCGGCCACGCGTCCCCCTCGAGGGAGGCCCAGAGGCCGCGGGAGAACTCGCGGGCCTCGTCGAAGCGCTTCTCGGTGCGCAGCGCGATGAAGCGGTCGGCGTTCTCCTGCCCGAACAGGTCCGCGAAGATGCCCTGCCCGTGGTCGGAGTAGTCGACGAACAGGATCAGGTCGCCGAGGCAGATGAGCGCGTCCGCGCCGTCGCCCGCGCTCTTCAGCGCGTCCGCGCGGCCATGGACGTCGCTCACCACGTGGATCCTCATGAACCGACTCTAATAGGGGACCTCTCCCCCGAAAACGGGCGGCCCTCCGGGCGTCAGCCCGCCGCGGCCGACACCAGCGAGCGCCACTCCGCCACGAGCGCGGGGTCCACAGGGGCGTCCCAGGAGCCGTCCGGGCGGACGGCGGTGCCGACGTGGAACGCGGTGACGCCCGCCGCGGCGAGCACCGCGACGTGCTTGCGGCGCAGCCCGCCGCCCGCCATGATCATCGCCGCGGAGCGGGGGTCCTCGGCGGCGCGCCGGACCAGCACGTCGACGCCGGCGTCCACGCCGCGCGGCGAGCCCGCCGTGAGCACGGTGTCCAGGCCGCCGTCGAGCGCCCGGACCGCCTCCCACGCCTGGACGGGGTCGGCGGCGTGGTCGACGGCGCGGTGGAACGTCCACGGCAGCGGCGCGCAGCCGGACGCGAGCTTGCCCGTCGCGCCGGCGTCGACGTGGCCGGAGGAGTCGAGGAAGCCGAGCACGAACCCGTCGGCCCCGGCGGCGGCGAGGTCGGCGGCGGCCCGGACGAGCCGGTCCAGCTCCGCGCCGGTGGTGCGGAACCCGGCGTTGGCCCGCAGCATCACCCGCAGCGGCAGCGCCGTCGCGGCGCGCACGGCCGCCACCATGTCCGGGTCCGGGGTGAGCCCGTCGGCTCCCATGTCGGCCACGACCTCGATCCGGTCGGCGCCGCCGTCCTGCGCGGCGCGCGCGTCCGCGGCCGTGAGCGCGATCACTTCGAGCAGGGCCATGGCTCTCCCCCGACCACTTCCGTATACGACCAGGTCAAGGGTAGGGGACGGACCGGCGGCCGCCCGGCCGCGCCGAACGGTCTTTGCCGTGCCGTTAACCGTCGATCCGCAGGCCGCTCCGGGGCGGGAACGCTCACTTTCGGGCGGTTTTCCTACTCGTGGGTATCATTCACCTTCGGAGGGACCGGCAGGTTCCCCCGCCGTCCCCGAAGATCGATCACAGGAGTGGGCCGTGCGCGAGTTCAGCGTCCCCGCGATGGTGGAGGTCCCCGACTCCGCCAATCTGACCGACGCGCCCTTCACCCGGGCCGCCGAGGAGCCCGGCGCCATCGTGCTGCGCCGCCGCACCGGCACCGGCTGGAGCGCCGTCACCGCGGCGGAGTTCGCGGCCGAGGCCGCGGCGGTCGCCAAGGGGCTGGTGGCCGCGGGCGTCGAACCGGGCGACCGGGTCGCCCTGCTGTCGCGCACCCGCTACGAGTGGACGCTGCTGGACTACGCGATCTGGACGGCCGGCGCGGTCGCCGTCCCGATCTACGAGACCTCCTCCGCCGAGCAGATCGAGTGGATCGCCGGCGACTCCGGCGCCAAGGCGCTGTTCGCCGAGACCGACGCGCACCTGGCGCTGGTCGGCGAGGTCCGGGACCGGCTCCCGGGCCTCGCGCACGTCTGGGGCATCGACGCGGGCGCCGTCGCCGAGGTCACCGAGCTCGGCAAGGACGTCGCCGACGCGACCATCGCCGAGCGCCGCCGCTCGCGCACCGCCGCCGACGTGGCGACGCTCGTCTACACCTCCGGCACCACCGGGCGGCCGAAGGGCTGCGAGATCACCCACGGGAACCTCGTCGCGACGGCCCGGAACGCCGTGCAGGGCGCGATCTCCGAGATCGCCGTGGAGGGCAGCTCCACCCTGCTGTTCCTGCCGCTGGCGCACGTGTTCGCCCGGCTGATCGAGGTCGCCACCATCGAGGGCGGCATCGTCCTCGGCCACAGCGACATCCCCAGCCTGCTGCCCGACCTCGCCTCGTTCCGGCCGACCTTCCTGCTCGCCGTCCCGCGGGTGTTCGAGAAGGTCTACAACGGCGCCGAGCAGAAGGCGGAGGCCGACGGCAAGGGCAAGATCTTCAAGGCGGCCGCGGACACCGCGATCGCCTACAGCCGCGCGCTGGAGGCCGGCGGCCCCGGCCTCGGCCTCAAGGCCAAGCACAAGGTCTTCGACGTGCTGGTCTACGGGAAGCTCCGCGCGGCCGTCGGCGGGCGGGTGCAGTACGCGGTGTCCGGCGGCGCCGCGCTCGGCGAGCGCCTCGGCCACTTCTTCCGCGGCGTCGGCATCACGATCCTGGAGGGCTACGGCCTCACCGAGACCACCGCGCCGGCGACCGTGAACCGCCCCACCGCCATCAGGATCGGCACCGTCGGCAAGCCCATCCCGGGCGTGGACGTCCGCATCGCGGAGGACGGCGAGGTCCTGGTCCGCGGCATCAACGTGCTGCGCGGCTACTGGAACAACGAGGCCGCCACCAAGGAGGCGATCGAGGACGGCTGGTTCCACACCGGCGACCTCGGCTCCCTCGACGCCGACGGCTTCCTGAAGATCACCGGCCGGAAGAAGGAGATCCTCGTCACCGCGGCCGGCAAGAACGTCGCACCCGCCCCGCTGGAGGACCGGCTGCGCGCCCACCCGCTGATCAGCCAGTGCCTGGTGGTCGGCGACGGGCGCAAGTTCATCAGCGCCCTGATCACGCTGGACGAGGAGGCGCTCGGCCCCTGGAAGGAGCGGCACGGCAAGCCCGCCGCGATGACCGTGGACGAGCTGCGCCGCGACCCCGACATCATCGCCGAGATCGAGGGCGCCGTCGCCGACGCCAACAAGTCGGTCAGCCACGCCGAGGCCATCAAGAAGTACGTCATCCTCGGCGTCGACTTCACCGAGGAGGCCGGGCACATGACCCCGAGCCTGAAGGTCAAGCGCAACGTCGTGATGAAGGACTTCGCCGACGAGATCGAGTCCCTCTACACCGCCTGACCGCCCGCCGCCGCCCGCGCCGACCGCCCGCGCCGCGCGACCGTGCGCCCGACCCGTGCCGCCCGCCCGTGCCGCCCGACCGCGCCGGGTCAGCGCAGGGCGGCGACGGCGTCGGCGATCGGCACGTCGCCGTTCAGCAGGTCGAGCGTGCGGTGCCGGGCGTCCGGCAGGGCGTCCAGCAGCGCGGCGATCACCGCGGCGACGTCGTCGCGGGTCACCGCGCCGTGCCCGACCGGCGGCTCGGCGAGCGTCACGAGCCCGGTGCCCGGGTCGTCGGTGAGGCGGCCCGGGCGCAGGATCAGCCAGTCCAGGCCGCCGCGCGCCCTCAGGTCGTCCTCGGCCTCGCCCTTGGCGCGGATGTAGGCGGCCCAGACGTCGTCGCGGCCCGGTGCGGGCGGGTCGCCCGCACCCATCGCGGACACCTGCACGAAGCCCCGCACCCCGGCGCGCTCCGCCGCGTCCGCCAGCAGCACCGACGCGGCCCGGTCGACGGTGTCCTTGCGGGCGGCGCCGCTGCCCGGGCCCGCGCCCGCGGCGAACACGACCGCGTCCGCGCCGGCCAGGTCGCCCGCGACCTGGTCCGCGGACGCCGCCTCCAGGTCCCGGACGACCGGCGTCGCGCCCGCCGCCCGCACGTCCGCCGCATGGTCGGGGTTGCGGATGAGGCTCACCACGGCGTCCCCGCGCCGGGCCAGCAGCCGGGACAGCCGCAGCGCGATCTGCCCGTGCCCGCCCGCGATCACGATCTCCATGACGCGATCCTACGCGCGGGCGCGCACGGGCCCCGGGACCGGGATCAGCGGCGGCGCCCGTTGATGGCGGCGACGGCCTTCCGCATGAGCTGGTCGTTCATCACGTTGATGAAGTCGCCGTGGTCGGTCACCGGGTCGTGGCCCTCCTCCGGGAAGGTGTCCAGCGCGAACGCCAGCGCCTTGGCGGGCAGGTTGTAGGCCAGCGTCATCCGCAGCTGCGGGACGGCCTTGCGGCCCTGCGGGCACTGGCCCGTCCGCGGGTCCGGGAAGACCATGTGGTCGCGGTGGTTCGCGCTGTCGGTGTTCTGCCCGTCCCAGCAGCTCGGGAAGTTCAGCACGCGCTCCACCATGCTGCCCTTCGGGCACAGCGGGTACTTGTCGGTGAACGCCCGGTTCTCGAACCCGCTGCACGTCCACTGGGCGTGCGCGTTGGCCGGGCCCTTCGACGACGCCTTGGCGTCACCGGTGACGATCCGGGTGAACCGCGGGATCGCCGTCACCTTGCTGCGCGGGTTGCCGAGGAACTGCAGGCGCACCTTCGCCGGGGTGACGACGCTGCCGGTGTTGCCGTCCACCTGGCTCTGCGCCGCGCGGTCGGAGCCGTCCTTGCCGGCGCGCAGCCGCACGACCGGCCAGTAGTAGGTCGACTGGTCGCCGTTGGTGCAGGTCGTCCCGGCGGCGGCGAGCGTCTGGTCCGTCGAGAACGCGCTGGTGTCGAGGTTGCCGACGTAGTCGTGGATGTGGTGCGCGCCGTTCTGGACGCCGGGCGCCACGATCACGTTGTCGGGGTTGCTGTGCTTCTGCCCGGCGTTCGTGCCGCAGCTGGACGTGAACACGCCGGTGGAGGCGGCCCGCGTGCGCCGCGGCTGCCGCACGGGCTGCGCCTGGCGGATGTCGACGAACTGGTCGGCGCGCGGGCCCGGCTTCACCTGGCTCTGGCCGCCCTGCCCGCCGCCGTTCTGGTTCTGGCCGCCGCCGTTCTGACCGTTCCCGTTCTGACCGTCGCCATTTTGGCCGTTCCCATTTTGGCCGTTCCCATTTTGGCCGTTCTGGCCGTCGCCGTTCTGCTGGTTCGGGTCGGTCTGGCCGGGATCCGGCGATCCGGAATCCGGCGGGGTGGGGACGGCCGTCTGGGAGGGGTCCCCCATCCCGGGCATCTGACCGTCGCCCATGCCGGGCATCTGCCCGCCGCCGTTCTGACCGCCGTTCTGCTGGCCGCCGTCGTCAGCGGGCGGGCTGGTCCGAGTGCCGTGCCCGCCCCGGTACTTCTGGACGTGCCCGACCGGATCGGCGGTGACGGTCGCGCCGCCGGGCAGCGCCCCGGCGCCCCCGGGGACGTCGTTGCACGCCGACGCGGCGAGCAGCACCGCCGGAACGATCACGGCGAAAGTCTTTCTTCTTCTTCCCATTTTGAGTACTCCCTGTGAGCGGGGGGTGGGATACCCGTCAGTGCAGCGCGGATTTGGTGACCAGGCCGGTGCTCTCCAGCAGCTGGATATGGTGCAGGACGAATTTCATCCCGCGTTCCGCGTAGGCCCGGATGATCGTGTTCTGGCTCTGCACGCGAGCCGTGGCGGCGAACGGCAGGACCTGCCCGTGCGCGGCCCGCAGCCGGAACACGTAGTCGGTGTCGAACGCCTTTCCGTCGAGCCCGGCCAGCTCCCGGAGATAGCTCCGCTGCGTGCCGTTCGGAATGGCCGGCAGGGTCACCCCCAGCTGCTGGGCGGTGGCCCGGGTGTCGGCGTCCAGCTGCATGTGCTCCTGGTTGATGATCGTGCCGATCTCGCGCACCCGGGGGCTCGCGCCGCGCTGCACGGCCATCTGGCTGGCCGGCATCTCCCAGAGCCCGGCCTGGCGGACCTTGACCAGCAGGAGCCGGTCCTGGGCGCTCAGCGGGCCCCATTTCGACGGGACGGTGGCACCCTTGTCGACGCCGTTCGCCGGGGCGACCCGCGGGTTGAGGAGGACCGCGAGGGCGGCCGCGACGACGGCCGCGGCGGCCAGCAGCAGCAGGCCCCGGCCCCGGCGGAGCCCGAACCGCGGGAGCCGGCGCAGTTCCGCGACACCGTACGAATTTCTCACCGAGATCCCTTCCTCCTTCCGGGAGCGCACCGAAGAACGGACCCGGCGCGGTTTCGCCGAGGAATACGCACCGCGCCGGGCCCGGGGTTCACCGCCGCTCGGACTTTTTCATTTCTCCGGCCCGTCCGTAATGGCGGGCGGGCCGCCGTCAGGAACGCCGCGCGGGACCGCCCGGGACTCCCCCGACGACCCGCAGCGCCAATGCCGGGCACATCGCGACCGCTTTCTGCACGTCCCGCTCCATCCAGGACGGGATGTCGCTTCCGAGCACCACCGGAAAGCCGTACCGGTCGAGCTGGATCAGTTCCGGGACGAGGTAGGCGCACAGGCCGTGGCCGTCGCAGCGGCTCCAGTCGATCGCCACCCGCTCCTCCCGCCCGGTCGGGACGGGCAGCGGCAGCACCCCGAACGTCGGCAGCCCGCAGGTGCCGCCGTAGCGGTGCGCGTCGATGTCGGCCCCGAACGCCTCGACCGCCGACAGCACGAACCGCGCGGTCCCGTCGGGATGGGTGC
>NZ_JBEYYT010000372.1:0-9499 GCF_040645715.1 Spirillospora sp. NPDC046719
ACGCCGACGCCATCGAGGCCGCCTACAACAACGGCGTCCTGGCCGTCCGCATCCCCGTCCTGGAACAGGCCAAGCCCCGCAAGGTCGCCGTCCAGCACACCGGCGACCAGAAGGCGATCAAAAGCTGACCGGCACGCGTCCATCGCCTCCCGCGCCCGGGCGCTCGCCGGAACGCTCCGGCGCCGCCGCGGCGGGGGCGGCAGGTGACGAGACCGGCCATGGCCCGGTGGGTGCGCGGCGCCCGCCGGGCCAGGTCGTCGGCTTTCACACCCGGCAGGCGCGCAGCCATGATCTTAAGTGGGCGCGCGCCGGGAACGCACATCGACACAGTGGAAGGGGCCGGTATGGGATTGCCGATCGATGACGAGTACGCGGCCCTGTTCACCGTGGGGCAGGTCGCCGACATGCTGCAGGTGCAGCAGGCGTTCCTGCGGCGCATCGACACCCAGCACGTCGTCTCGCCGCGGCGCTCGGCCGGCGGGCAGCGCCGCTACAGCCGCTGGGAGATCGGCCGCATCCAGCAGGTCGTCACCATGATGGACGAGGGCATGACGCTGCCCGCCATCCGGCGGATCTTCGAGCTCCAGCACGAACTCGACGCGCTCACCCGCGAACGCGACGAGCTGGCCGCACGGTTGACCGCTCTCGGCCAGGACCCCGCCGACCGGCCGCCTCGCCGGCCCGGCCCCCGCTCAGGAGGTGGGTGACACCATGACGCAGCCGCTGACGGCGCCCGGGGACGACGACGCCATGACCCCGGGAGCGCCGCACCCGCTGGGCATCACCACGAGCCACCGCGGCGACACCGTCGTGATGCTGCTGTCCGGCGAGCTCGACATGGCCGCCGAGGACCGGTTCCGCGACGCCGTCCACGCCGCCCTGGCCGACCGGCCCCGCACGCTCGTGGTGGAGATGTCCGGGCTGGAGTTCCTCGACTGCACCGGCCTGTCGATCCTGATCCGGGCCCGCAACCGGCTGCACCGCGAGGGCGGCGCCCTGCGGATCCGCAACCCGCGCCCCGTCGTGCGGCGGGTGCTGACCCTCGGCGGCCTGGAACCGCAGATCCTCTGACCGGCGCACGGGCCGCTGCGCCCGAAGTATTTCGTTCGTCGACGCCCGCTCTACCTCGCGCAGGACGTCCTTTCCCGGTGATCTGACAAGGCCGCCCCCCGCGTCCCTTGGGCTCGCCGCGCCGCCCCATCGGCGCTCTAAGGGCCCGGAGATGCGGGGGGCGGCCATGATTTGCGTGTTCCCGCTTCGTAAGGGGTGACAATCGGGAAGTGCGAGCAAGGAACTCCGAGGGACGGTTGACGGCCGCATTCTGCGGCATGTGACTCGGTGCGCACCGCCGGAATCATCCCGTCACCGCGCGGCCGGATTCCCGGTCCATGATTTGGACGGCGGCCGGAATTGGCCGGGGCCGCGAGGCCGCCGGCGGGCCGGGACGGTGCCGGTCGTCGCGCCGGAGCGCCTTGCGGATCGCGGGCGGCGACGGCTTCCGAAGGACCGGAGCGGGCAGGTACCGGTTCCCCGCCTCCGGGCGTCCACATGCGGTTCGGGGCGCTGAACAAGGCGGCGCCCGGAGTGAAGTCGGTCGTTCGGGAAGGTCGTGTTACCGGGCGCGTTGACAGGTATGTAGTTGCGATTTGTCATGGCGATGGGGCGGGTGGCGGGGCACATCGGTGCATGTTACCGTTGGCTCGCCACGGGTCACGGGGTGTGTTTACGAAATCGGTTGATCTTTCAAAAACGCAATACGGCGGGATGGGTGGCGATGTGGGCGCCGTCCGGACTCCAACGGCAACCAGACCGCGCCGATCGGAGCCTTCATGAGCGAATGTCCGAGTGAGCATGCCGCCGGATTCCCCGTGAAGGGCCGTTCCCGGCCGGAACGCACGGGCGCCGGCGCGCGGGGGCGGTCTTGACGCCGCGGACCGTCCTGATCGTCGACAGCCACACCCTCGTCCGGCAGGGGGTGCGCGAGATCCTCGAAGAGGACGCCGGGCTGAAGGTGGTGGGGGAGGCCGGCGACGGCGACGAGGCCGTCGCGATGGTCACCGACCAGCGTCCCGACGTCGTCCTGCTCGAGGTCGGCGGGCCCGGACCGGACGCCGTCACCACGGTGCGGCGCATCCGGCGGCAGTCGCCCGGCACCAAGGTCATCATCCTCAGCATGCAGGAGGGGCCCGAACTGCTGCGCGCGCTGCTGGAGGCGGGCATCCGCGGCTACCTGCTGAAGACGGTGACGCGGCACGAGCTGGTCGCGGCGATCCAGGCGGTGGAGGACCCCGAGCGCATCGTGCTGAGCGTCTCGCGGCGCAGCCTGCCCGAGGACGACGGGGCGCAGCACGTCCAGCTCACCGAGCGGGAGCGGCAGGTGCTGGACCTCACCGCGCGGGCGCTCACCAACCGGCAGATCGCGAACCGGCTCTCGCTCACCGAGGCCACGGTCAAGCGCCACCTGCGCAACATCTTCGCCAAGCTCGGCGCGGGGTCGCGGCTCGACGCCGTCAACCGCGCCGCCCACGCGGGCCTCATCGAACCGCCGCGGAACGAGCACTAGAGGCCCGGACGGCCTTTCACCCCGGACGGCGGCCTTTCATCCCCCGGACGGCCCGGGAGCCGGGGGCACCGGGCTCTGACGGGACGCGAACCGGGCTCGACGCGGGCGTCCTACGTTGTCGGCGATCGTTCGCCCAGCGGAAGGACCGCCGTGCTCCGCCAGATCCGACCCGTGCAGGCCGGCAGGTTCCGCTCGGTGATGCGCGGCTTCGCCACCGGAGTGACGGTGGCGGCCGCGGACGCCGGGAGCGGACCGGCCGGGACGACGATGAACTCGTTCACCTCCGTGTCGCTGGAACCGCCGCTCGTCCTGTTCTGCATCGGATCCGGGTCGCGGACGTGGCCGGTGGTGGAGCGGGCGGGCTGCTTCGCGGTGAGCTTCCTGTGCGCCGGCCAGGAGCCTCTGGCGCGCCGTTTCGCGGCGCCCGGGGTGGACCGGTTCGCCGGGCAGGAGGTCGTCACCGCGGCGACGGGCTCGCCGGTGCTCGCCGAGGCCGCCGGGTTCGTCGACTGCCGGCTCGTGGACGCCATCGGGCTCGGCGACCACCACGTGGTGGTCGGCCTGGTGGTGGCGGCGGGCCGGCTCCGCGACGCCAAACCGCTGGTCTTCGCCGACGGAGGGTACGGGAGTGTCTGAGATGAGGGCCCGCGTGGCCCGGCTGGAGGCCGAGCGCCGCGCCGCCGCCGAGGCCGGCGGCGACCGGGGCATGAAGGCCCAGAGGTCCAAGGGGAAGCTGACCGTCCGGGAACGGCTCGACCTGCTGTTCGACAAGGGCACCTTCACCGAGATCGAGACGTTCCGGCGGCACCGGGCGCAGGGCTTCGGCATGGAGCGCCGCCGCCCGCCGACGGACGGCGTCGTGGTCGGCTGGGGCCTGGTCGAGGGCCGGCGGGTGTTCGCCTACGCGCACGACTTCCGGGTCTTCGGCGGCAGCCTCGGCGAGGCGCACGCCGCCAAGATCCACAAGATCATGGACCTGGCGGCGAAGGCGGGCGCGCCGCTGGTCGGGCTCTGCGACGGGGCGGGCGCGCGCATCCAGGAGGGCGTCACCGCGCTCGCCGGATACGGCGGCATCTTCCAGCGCAACGTCCGCAACTCCGGGGTGATCCCGCAGATCAGCGTGATGCTCGGCCCGTGCGCGGGCGGCGCGGCGTACTCGCCGTCGCTCACCGACTTCGTCTTCATGGTGCGCGACACCGCGCAGATGTTCATCACCGGCCCGGACGTGGTCGGCGCGGTCACCGGCGAGACGATCACCCACGAGGAGCTGGGCGGCGCCGAGGTGCACGCGGCCCGGACCGGGGTGGCCGAGGCGATCTACGACGGCGAGGAGGAGTGCCTCGCGGACGTGCGGTACCTGCTGTCGCTGCTGCCGTCCGACAACACCCGGTTCGCGCCCGAGCGGCCCACTGCCGACCCGCCGGACCGGTTCTGCCCGGCGCTGCGCGACATGGTGCCGGTCGACGCCAAGGCCGCCTACGACGTGCGCGCCGTCGTGGAGGAGATCGTCGACGACGGCGAGATGTTCGAGATCCACGAGATGTGGGGCACGACGGTGGTGTGCGCGTTCGTCCGGTTCGCGGGCCGGGTCACCGGGCTGGTGGCCAACCAGCCCGCGGAGACGGCCGGGGTCCTGGACATCACCGCCGCGGAGAAGGCGTCCCGGTTCGTCCAGTTCTGCGACGCGTTCAACATCCCGATCGTGACGCTGGTGGACGTGCCGGGCTTCCTGCCCGGGGTGGACCAGGAGCACGGCGGGATCATCCGGCACGGCGCCAAGCTGCTCTACGCGTACTGCGACGCGACCGTGCCGCGCGTGCAGCTCGTCCTGCGCAAGGCGTACGGCGGCGCGTACATCGTGATGGACTCGCGGTCGATCGGCGCGGACGTGTCCCTCGCCTGGCCGACGAACGAGATCGCCGTGATGGGCGCCGAGGCCGCGGTGAACGTCGTGTACCGGCGGGAGATCGCCGCCGCCGACGACCCGGAGGCCGAGCGCCGGGCCCGCGTCGAGGACTACCGGCGCGAGCTGATGGACCCGTTCCACGCGGCCGAGCGCGGCCTGGTGGACGAGGTGATCGACCCGGCGGAGACGCGCGTCCGGATCGTCGACGCGCTCGACATGCTGGCCGCCAAGTACGTGCCCCGGCCGAACCGCAAGCACGGGAACCAGCCGCAGTGACCGCCGGCCCGCGCGGGGACGCGGGCCGGCAGGGGAGAGAGCCGCGATGAGCGCCGACTTCGAGATCGTGAAGGGCCGTCTGGACGAGCGGGAGCTGGCGGCGCTCGTCGCCGTGCTCGTGCACGGCGGGCGGGACCGCGGCGCCGACGCGGACGAGGCCGCCGCCCCGCGAGGCGCGGAGCGGCGGCCCGGACCGCGCTGGGACCCCGAGGGGCTCAGCCCGCCCCGGCCCGCGTCCGCTCCACCACTGCCGCGGACCAGGTGAAGCCCGCGCCGACGCCGGCGAGCAGGCAGCGCTCACCGGGCGCGAGGCGGCCGGAGGCGACCAGCTCGCCGAGCCCGGCGATCTGGTCCCCGGCGCCGAGGTGGCCGATCCGGCTGCCCCAGTCCCAGGTCGTCCGCTCCCGGTCGACGCCGAGCGGCTCGAAGAACTGCACGTTCATCTTCGGCAGGCCGAGGTGCGGCAGGACGAACCAGTCGATGTCGCCGCGCTCGACGCCCGCCTCGGACAGCGCGCCCTCGACGGCGCGCACCTGCCCGTCCCGCAGCCGCCGCAGGACCTCGGTGAAGCCGAGTTCGGTGACCGCCTCCTCGCGCGGCGTCTCGGCGTCGATCGGGCGGGCCGCCTCCAGCGGGGCGTCCGCGAACGGCCGCGCGCCCCGCCCGAGCTTCTCCAGGCCCGGGTCCGAGACGGAGACCGCGCTGCGCAGCAGGACGGCGTCCTGCCCGTCTTCCGGAGTCCCGGCGCCGCGCGCCAGGACCATCGCGGTGCCGCCGTCGCCGCAGATCGTGCCCGGGTCCGTCCGCCAGCGGTCGAAGCCAGGCAGGGCGAACCGGTCGCCGGTGGACACCAGCGCCTTGGCTCCCGCGGGCCGGGCCGCCAGGAACGAGGCGGCCAGCTCGATCGCGGCCATGCCGCCGTTGGATTGCTGCCCCACCTCGACGGCGGGGCAGGCGTTGCCGACCGCCTCGCGCTGCACGTAGGAGGCGGCGGCCCACAGGTCGTGGCCCTGGTAGTGGACGCTGGCGTGCAGGATCAGCTCGATGTCGGACGGGTCCGCGCCGGCGTCCGCCATGGCCCGCCGCGCGGCGTCCGCCGCCATCACCGGCGGGGCCTCCTCGGAGACGCACACGGCCTCGATGCCGGTGCGCCAGACGTCCTTGCGGGCGCACAGCCCCCGTCTCTCCGCGTCCGCCGTCTCGATCGGGTCGGGCAGGTGGCGGCCGATCCCCGCCACGTGGATGTCCTCGTACCTCATGCCGCGAGCGTCGCAGCCGGGCGTCAGGGCGCTGTCGAGGACAGGTCGTCCCGGCCCGCCCGGCGGCGCCGGACGCGAATGACCCTAGGCCGGATCTCGACGCGGCCGCCTTAGACAAGGGGGCATGACCGACGACCACCGAGCGGGCGGGGGACGCCCGCTGCCGATCGCCCTGCTGATCCCCGGCCAGGGAGCGCAGCATCCGCGGATGGCCGCGTCCCTGTACGGAACCGTCGAGACCTTCACCCGCACGATGGACGAGGCGTTCGCGCTCATGGGCCCGCGCGGCCCGCACGTGCGCGCGCAGTGGCTCGCCGAGCGGCCGTCACCGGAGTTCGACGACGTCACGGTGGCGCAGCCGCTGCTGTACGCGGTCGGGTACGCGCTCGGGCGGACCCTGGTGGACCGGTGCGGCAGCCCGGACGCGCTGCTCGGGCACTCCGCCGGCGAGATGGTGGCCGGCGCGCTCGCCGGGGTCTTCGACTTCGCCGACGGCATGCGGCTGATGATGGAGCGGCTGCCCGCGCTCGCCGCGACGGAACCGGGCGGGATGCTCGCGGTCGCCGCCTCGGTGCGGGACGTGGAGCCCCTGCTCGGCGACGACGTCCACCTCGCGGCCGTCAACGCGCCCCGGCAGCTGCTGCTCGCCGCGGCGGAGGAGCCGCTGCTGCGCGCCATGTCCCGGCTGAAGGACTCCGGCGTCACGGTCCGGCGCGTCCCCGCCCGGCAGGCGTTCCACAGCCCGCTGGTGGCCGCGGCGTCGGCCGAGGCCGGCGACCGCTGGACCGGCGTCGAGCTGCGGCCGCCCGCCGTGCGGCTGTACTCGGCCTACGACGCGGCGCCGCTCACCGCCGAGCGGGCGTGCGACCCGTCCTTCTGGATCGGGCAGCCTGCCCGGACCGTCCACTTCGCTCGGGCGCTCGACCGGCTCTTGGACGACGGCGACCACCTGCTGGTGGAGACCGGGCCTGGGCAGAGCCTCACGATGCTCGCCCGCCGCCATCCCCGCGTCGCGGCCGGACGCAGCCAGGTGATCGGGATGTCGCCCGACCGGCGGCTCGGCGACGACGCCGAGCGCGACGCCGTGCGGTCGGCGGCCGAACAGTTGCTGACGCGCCGCTGACCCCCGGGGCCCGCCGACGGGCCCGAGACCCCGCCAGACGACGGAGGAGCTGGAACCGCAATGAGCATCCCCATCGCCGTCATCGGCATGTCCGCCCGCGTCCCCGGAGGACCGGGCCTGGAGGAGTTCTGGTCGCTGCTGATGCGTGGCGACGAGGCCATCCGCCCGGCGCCCGGAGACCGCGAGGGCGCGCGCGGGCGCGGCGGCTTCCTCGACCGCGTCGACGGCTTCGACGCGGACTTCTTCGGCGTCCCGCCCCGCGAGGCCGCCGAGCTCGACCCGCAGCAGCGCCTGATGCTCGAACTCACCTGGGAGGCGCTGGAGGACGCCCGCGTCCTGCCCGCCTCCCTGAACGAGAGCCGCACGGGCGTGTTCGTCGGCGCGATGGCCGAGGACTACGGGCTTCTCCAGGCCCGCCACGCCGGCGCCGAGACCTCGCCGTTCACGCTGACCGGGACGCGCCGCGGCTTCATCTCCGGGCGTGTCTCGCACGTGTTCGGCCTGCGCGGCCCCAGCGTCACCGTCGACACCGCCCAGTCGTCCTCCCTGGTGGCGGTGTACCAGGCGGTGCAGAGCCTGCGGGACGGCGACTGCGGGCTCGCCGTCGCGGGCGGCGTGCAGGTGAACCTGGCGGAGGAGAGCGACGACGCGCTCCGGGAGCTGGGCGCGCTGTCACCGGACGGGCGGTGCCGCCCGCTCGACGCGGCCGCCAACGGCTTCGTCCGCGGCGAGGGCGGGGGCGCGGTGGTGCTCAAGCCGCTCGACGCGGCGCTGCGGGACGGCGACCGCGTGCACTGCGTGATCCTCGGCGGCGCGGTCAACAACGACGGCGCCACGCCCGGGCTGACCGCGCCGAGCCGCGACGCGCAGGAAGAGGTGCTGCGGCTCGCCTACGAGCGGTCCGGTGTCGATCCGGGCGCGGTCCAGTACGTGGAGCTGCACGGCACCGGGACGCGGCGCGGCGACCCGGTGGAGGCCGCCGCGCTGGGCGGCGTGCTCGGCGCGGCCCGTCCCCCGGGCGAGCCGCTGCTGGTGGGCTCGGTGAAGGCGAACATCGGCCACCTGGAGGGCGCGGCCGGGATCGCCGGGCTCATCAAGACGGCCGCGGGGATGTCGCGCGGGCGGCTCCCCGCGACGGCGAACTTCGCCGACCCGAACCCCGACATCGACCTCGCGGGCCTGAACCTGCGGGTCCACGACCGTCCCGGCGACTGGCCGGAGGGGGAGCGGGTCGCGGGCGTCTCGGCGTTCGGACTCGGCGGTTCCAACTGCCATCTCGTCCTCGCCGGGGCACCCCGCGCCGAGGCCGGAGAGGCTCCCGAGCCCGCGCCCGGACCCGTCCCGTGGGTGGTGAGCGGACGATCGGAGCGGGCGCTGCGCGCCCAGGCCGGACGCCTCGCCGAGCTGGCGGCGACACGGCCGGACGCGCGGGACGTCGGCCGCTCGCTCGCGGTGGCGCGGACGGCGTTCGAGCACGGCGCCGTCGTGACCGGCGACCACCCGGCGGGGCTGCGCGACCTCGCGGAGGGCCGCGACGCGCCCGGAGTCGTCCGGGTCCGGAGGCGCGACGGCCGCACCGCCCTGCTCTTCCCGGGGCAGGGCGTGCAGCGCGCGGGCATGGGACGCCGCCTCTACGAGACCTACCCGGCGTTGGCGCGGGCCCTCGACGAGGCCGGCGCCGCGCTGGAACCGGTGATCGGCACGCCGATCACCGAGGCGATGTGGAGCGGCGGTCTGGACCGCCAGGAGCTGGTGCAGCCCGCCGTGTTCGCCGTCGAGGTCGCGCTCTTCCGGCTGCTGGAGTCGTGGGGCGTCCGGCCCGACCTGGTCGCGGGCCACTCCCTCGGCGAGATCACCGCCGCGCACGTCGCCGGGGTGCTCCCGCTGGCGGACGCGGCGGAGTTCGTCGCGGCGCGCGGGCGGCTGTTCGAGGGGCTGGCGTCCGGCGTCGCGGTCGCGGTGGAGGCGGGCGAGGAGGAGGCCCGCGCCGCGCTCGCGGACCGGCTCGACCGCGCCGACGTCGCCGCCGCCAACGGCCCCCGGTCGGTGGTGATCGCGGGGGACGAGGAGACCGTGACCGAGGTCGCCGAGCGCTTCGCGGACTCGGGGCGGCGCACCAAAAGGCTGCGGATCGGCCGCGCCGTCCATTCCCCGCTCGTCGAGCCGCTCCTGGACGACCTGCGCGCCGTCGCCGCCGGGCTGGACTGGCGTCGGCCCGACGGCGGCCCGTCCCTCGTCTCGTCGGTGACGGGCGCGGAGGTGGACGCCGCGCGGCTCGCGGACCCCGCGCACTGGGCGGGCAACGCGCGCCGGACCGTCCGGTTCGGCGAGGCCCTGCGGTCGCTGCACGCGCTGGGCGCGCGGCGGTTCGT
>NZ_JBEYYT010000373.1:0-9429 GCF_040645715.1 Spirillospora sp. NPDC046719
GCCGGCGGCCGGCCCGGCGCGGTCGGCCGGCCACCGGATACGGCGGCGCGGATACGGCCGGGCGGGGACGGCCGCATCCGCGAGCGTCCGTCGTCGAAGGCGTCGCGCGAGGGGTGGTGCGGACGTTCTCGGTGGACAGCCCAAAGGCTCGCCGGACGGGTGACCGGTGTCAACGAATCCATGGGCCACTGGATTTTCAATCCCTGTGAACGGCCCCTCTGAAAACACTGAAAAGCCCACCTGACCAGCGAGAACGGCGTGCCCGCCGGAGGGGCGGGCACGCCGTTGCGCGGGGGCGGGACGTCAGGGCGCGATGCGCCGGCAGAGCCAGGCGAGCGCGAGCGGGTAGCGGTAGTCGATGCCGCCGTGGCCCGCGTCGAACAGCTCGAAGTGGATCACGTCCGGGGACACCCCGGCGTCCAGCAGCGCGCGGTGGAACGCCTCGGCGCCGATGTCCAGGAACCACTCGTCGCGGGTGCCGCCGTCGATCCAGATCGCCCGCTGGGAGCGCATCGCGGCGGCGTGGTCCGGCACCATCCGGACGGGGTCCCAGGCGAGCCAGCGGTCCCAGACGTCCGGGCGCAGCACGCCCGTCACCGGGTCGAACGGCAGTTCCGGCGTGCCGTCGGACCGGGCGGAGTAGCAGACGGCCATGCCGAGGACGTTCAGCAGCTCCATGTCCTCGGGCTTGGTGAACGAGACCCGCGCGTTGAAGTCGTCCCACCAGCGCATGATGTCGCCGTCGTACGCGCGCAGGTGGCGCACGCACTTGGGGAACTCGGGCAGGTAGCAGTACTCGAACAGGGCGTCCCCGGCGTGGGTGGCGAGCGCGCCGAACAGGTCGGGGCGCAGCATCGGCGTGATCATCGCGCCGTAGCCGCCGCTGGACTTGCCGCTGATCGCCCGGTGCTCGGGCGCGTCCAGGGTCCGGTAGCGGGCGTCCACCCAGGGGACGACCTCGTCGCAGATGTACGAGTGGTACTTGCCGGTGCCGGGCGAGTCGACGTACTGGCTGCCGCCGTGCGCCGTCCACGCGTCGACGAACACCACGATCGCGGGCGGGGCCTCGCCGGACGCGAACACGGCGTCGGCGGTCTCGGGGAACGGCTGCCGGTAGGGCATCCGGTTCCGCCAGATCCCGACGTGCCCGGTGAACCCGGTGATCACGTAGACGGAGGGGTAGCGGCGGTCCGGCTCGTCGTCGTAGCCCGGCGGGACGTACACCAGCAGCGGGCGTTCGTGCGGGTCCTTCAGCGGGTTGCCGCGCAGCAGCTCGCTGCTGACGACGTGCTCCTCAAGGCGTCCGGCGTAGTCGGCGGACCACGGCAGCATGCGCACTCCCTCGTGTCACGGGCCACTCGGCCATCTCGACGCTAACCCAGCCCCCAGGGTCGCGGATACCGCCGCCGGCCGGGTGCCGGACCCGGCCGGACGGGGCATGTGTCACGGAAAGCGTCCCGATCCGGTCCCAATGGTGACCGATCAGGTGACGGAAGGAGAGACGGATGTCCGAGAACGCCGCCCGGTTGCGCGACCTGCACCGACCCGGCGACCCGCTGCTGCTGCCGAACGTGTGGGACGCGGCGAGCGCCGAGATCGTCCAGGAGGCGGGGTTCCCCGCCCTCGCCACCGCGAGCGCGGCGATCTGCGCGATGCTGGGCTACCCCGACCACGAGGGCGCGCCGGCGGACGAGATGTTCGCCGCCGCCGGCCGGGTGATCCGGGCCGCGTCCGTCCCGGTCACGGTGGACGCCGAGGCCGGGTACGGGCTGCCGCCGGAGGAGCTGGTGGAGCGCCTGCTCGCGATCGGCGCCGCGGGCTGCAACCTGGAGGACACCTATGCCGGGAAGCTGGCCGAGCCGGAGAAGCAGGCCGAGTACCTGGCCGCGGTCCGCGCCGCGGCCGGCGACGCCTTGGTGATCAACGCGCGCGCCGACACGTTCATCGGCGGGGTCGCGGACCCGGTGGACGCCGCGATCGCCCGCGGCCGGCTCTACATCGAGGCGGGCGCGGACTGCGTCTACCCGATCACCGCGCCGCCGGACGCGGTGGCGGCGCTGGTCAAGGGCATTCCGGGGCCGGTGAACGTGAACGTCTTCCCCGGCTCGTCGCTCGCCCAGGTGGCGGAGGCCGGAGCCGCGCGCGTGTCGTTCGGGCCGGTGCCGTACATGCGGGCGCTGGACGCGCTCAAGGAGTTCTCGGAACGCGTGCTGCGGAAGGAGGATCCGTACGCCTGACCGGCGGGGGCGTCCGGTTCGCCGGGCGCCCTTGCAAGTGCTCGCTTACAGATGGCACAGTGATACGGAAATCGCTTCTCTGTACCAGGAGTGAGGACCGGATGACCGCGACCGCCACGTCCACGGACCGTCCCCCGACGATAGTCCTCGACGCGATCTCCGGCATGGCCCTGTCCGCCGCCGCCGCGAACGTCGTCATGCAGCTGTCGCGCCTGCCCGTCGGGCACGGCGTCGCCGAGAGCACCGTGGAGAGCGGCCGCGTCGACAAGCACCCCGTCAAGCGCGGGCGCACCACCCTCAGCTACATCGCCGTCGCGATGCTCGGCGACGAGGACGAGCGCCTCGCCATGCGCCGCGAGGTCAACCGCGCCCACAAGCACGTCCGCGCGAAGGAGCCCGTCCCCTACAACGCCTTCGACCGCGACCTCCAGCTCTGGGTGGCCGCGTGCCTCTACTGGGGCACCGAGATGATCTACACGATGCTCTACGGCGACCCGGCCCCCGAGCAGATCGACGCGCTGTACCGGCACGGCGCCCGCTTCGGCACCACCCTCCAGATGACCGAGGACATGTGGCCCGCCGACCGCGCCGCCTTCGAGGAGTACTGGACGGCGTCCCTCAAGAAGATCGAGATGGACGACGTCACCCGCGGCTACCTCCGCGACCTCACCGAGCTGCGGTTCCTGCCCGCCCCCGTGCGGTGGACGCTCGGCCGGCCGCACCGCTTCCTCACCCTCGGGTTCCTGCCGGCCCCCTTCCGCGACGAGCTCGGCTTCCCGTGGACGCCCCGCGACCAGGCCCGCTTTGACCGCTTCGTCCGGCTGATGGCGGCCACGAACCGCGCCATGCCCCGCCCCCTCCGCGCGTTCCCGTTCAACGTCTACCTGTGGGACGTCCGCCGCCGCATCCGGAAGAACCGCCCGATCGTCTGACGCCGGGGCGGCCGCATCACGTCCAGGCGCGGTCGAGGAAGCCCGCGACGAGCGGCGCGATCTCCGGCAGCCGGTCCTCCAGCGCGAAGTGGCCGGTGTCGAGGACGTGGAGCTCGGCGTCCGGGACGTCGCGCAGGTAGGCGCGCGCGCCCGGCTCGGTGAAGAACGGGTCGCCGCGGCCCCACACGATCAGCGTCGGCGGGGTGTGCTCGCGCAGCCACGCCTGCCAGGCGCCGTAGCGCTCCACGTTGGCGTGGTAGTCGAACGCCAGCGCCACCTGGGCCTCTTTGCGTCCGGGCAGGTCGAGGAAGTGCTGGTCGAGCGTCCAGCCGTCGGGCGCGACCACCTCGGTGTCGGCGACGCCCGTCTCGTACTGGCCGCGCGTCCCCTCCAGGGTGAGCAGGGCGCGGATCGTCTCCTCGGCGCCGTCCCGGCCGGGACGCAGCGCGATGAAGCCGCGGGCCGCGTCCGACAGGCCCTCGGCGTACGCGTTGCCGTTCTGGACGATCAGGCCCGCGATCCACTCCGGGCGGCGCTCGGCGAGCCGGAAGCCGACCGGCGCGCCGAAGTCGAAGACGTACATGACGAACCGGGACAGCCCGAGCCGCTCGACGAAGCCCTCGATGACGTCGGCGAGCCGGTCGAACGAGTACGTGAAGCCGTCCGGGACCCGCGTGTGCCCGAAGCCGGGGTAGTCGGGGGCGATGAGCCGGTACCGGGCGCCCAGCACGTCGATCAGCCGCCTGAACTGGTGTGACGCGGACGGGAACCCGTGCAGGAGCAGCAGCACGGGCGCACCGGCGCGCTCGGGCACCGACTCCCGGTAGAAGACGCGGACGCCGTCGACGTCCAGGTACCGGTGAAGCGTCCGCGCGAGCGTGGGAACCGTCATGTCTAACGCCTCTCTCCGCTGAAGATGCGTTAGTTATAGCCAAGGGTTGCCTAACGGGTCAACCAGCGCATGTAGCATTAGGATCATGAGCGACGTCGTCCCGCTGACCGGCGAACCCCTCGCCCTCGACCTCGTCAACACCCGCACCACGGCCGGCGACCTGCTCGCCACCCCCGACGACCTGCGCGCCTGGCTGGAACTCGAAGCCGCCCGGCTCCCGGGCGCCGACTCCCTCGACATACACGATGTACGAGCCGTGCACGCCGTACGCGAGCGCGTCGCCAACGCCGTCGAACGCGCCCGCCACGGTGAGCGTCCCGCCGGCGCCGACCTCGCCGCGCTCAACGACGCCCAGCGCGCCGCACCCGCCATCACCGAGCTGACCTGGGACGGCTCGGCCGTCACGGCCGCACGCCGCCGCACCGGCCCGCCCGGCGCGCGGCTCGCCGGATGGCTCGCCGAGGCCGCCGCCGACCTCCTCGCGGACCCGTCCGTCACGAAGATCCGGCAGTGCGAGGCCGACGACTGCGTCCTGCTGTTCCTGCCCGCCCACCCGCGCCGCCGCTGGTGCTCGGCCGCCCGCTGCGGCAACCGCGTCCGCGTCGCCCGCCACTACCGGCGCCACAAGCCCGCCTGACAGGCCCCGCGTCAGCGGTGCGCGAGGACGTTGATCACCCGTCCGTCCGGGTCGCGGACGAAGAACCGCCGCACGCCCCACTCCTCGTCCCGCAGCGGATGCACGATCTCCGCGCCCCGCGCCCGCATGGCCGCGTACGCCGCGTCGACGTCGTCCACCTCCACGCTGATGTCCGGATCGACCGGCGCCGTCCTGTCCGCGGACATGACGTTGATCTGCGCGCCCGGGATGTCCGGGGAGGCGAGCGTCATGACCCACCCGAGATCCATGACCACCTCGAACCCGAGCAGGCCGTAGAACTCGCGGTTCTCTCCCGCGGCTTCGGAGCGGATATTGGGCACGACGCGGCGAACGGACATATGAGCGGCTCCAGAGAAGTTCGATCCGTGCCTCGACGCTATGCGCCCGGGACACCCAGGTCTTGGACGAATGGGAACGGCGTCACCCGTGTCGGCGGCGGCGGACGGCGTACGCCGCCGTCACCGCCGCCAGGAGCGGCCCCCAGGCGACCAACGGCAGGTAGCAGACGTAGAGGATCACGGCCTTCGCGCCGTGCGGCATCTCCGGATCGGTGTTCGAGAAACCGAAGACCATCGGCGTCCACAGGCAGATCAGCGCCGCCGAGCCGAGCGACGCCGGGACGATCGCGGCGAGCGGCCGGATCCGCCTCCCGGCCACGAACGGCACCCAGCGCGGCCAGACCTCGCCCCACGGCCGGACGAGCCCGAGGCTGAGGAACGCGATCGTCTCCGACAGGGCCGTCAACGCGATCACGTACGGCAGCACGAACCACGGCCCGTTCGCCGGGTCCTGCGAACCGGTGAAGCCCGCCGGCAGGCCGAGCCCGAACAGGATCCGCCAGATCCCGGACGGGAGCGCGCACCACATCGTCGCCTGCGCCGCCCGGTCCGCCCAGCGCGGCACCGGCCCCCGCGTCCCGACGGCGGTCATCGGACGGCCCCGAGCGCGTGCGCGGCCGGCTCACCGGACCCGGTGGCCAGCATCGCCCCGGCGATGAGGGCGACGAGCGCCGCGATCACCGCGGCCTTGATCGTGAACTTCCGGGACACCGCTTCCTCCTGATCTCGCGATGCCCCCACGCTCCCGCCCGCACCGACCCGCCCACCTCCCCCGCACGGGCCATCCACGTCCCCCGCGAGACGGGCATAGGGTGCGGACCGTGCGGTGGCGGGTGAGGTGCGCGCTGGGCGTCTACCTGATCGGGTTCGCCGAGGGAACATGCGCGCACATCTGGGACCTGGCTCACAGCGGCATCCACGCCTACGCGTTCGCCCCAGCCGTACTCCAGGTGTTCTTCACGGCACTGGTCGTCCTGGACCCGCTGGTGGTCGTCCTACTGGCCCGCACGCGCCCAGCAGGCGTCACACTCGCGGCCGCGGTGATGGCGGCCGACGTCACCGCCAACTGGATCGCCGACTGGCCGCACCTGCGCGACGACCCGAACTGGCTATGGCGCCCCGTCGGCCTCCTGCCCATCACCCTCTTCGGCCTCTTCGTGGCCACCACCACGCTCCCCCTCCACCGAGCCTTCACCGCACGCCAGACCCGGTGCTCGGACGCGCTCAGTCCTACTCGGCCGACTTGACGGAGGTGCCCCGGCCATCCCCTCGGCCTTGAGCACGTCGATCGCCGTGCGGATCGTCCTCGGATCCAGCCCTTGCGCGGACGGCTGCTGCAACGACGCCCGGTTCTGATCCAACTCCCGGGAGCCGGCCGCAGTCACCGAGGTCCGAAGACCGGTCGCGGAGCTCTGAACCTCGCCCCCCACCAGCGAAGCGCCCTGCTCCACTCGCTAGGAACGTACGGGTGCCGCTTCGGCACCCTCGGACGATGGCCCGTGCTGATCACTATGCGTTGGCCGACTTCCGTGCCAGGAACACGGGGCGTCCAGTCGGCGTGGTCCATAGCCGTCGAAGTCGTGGCGGATTCCTCGGACGAGGCTGTGCAGCGGAGGAATGTCGGTGGCATCGGCCTGGTCGAGCCGGGCCGGTGGCCTTCGCGGTCGGCCATCAACGAGGCGACACAGTCGGCGACGATGTCGAATTGGCAGCGGGCCAGCAGGTTCTTGCGTCGCAGAGTCCGGGGCGGTCTGGGCGGCTGGCGAGGAGCCGGGGCACGCGGTGAGTTCGTGGCTCATGTTGAGGGCGGGGTCTCCGCTGGCCCGAATGGCCAGGTCAGGCACGGTGTGCCTGACCGGCGTCTTGTCCGGGAGCCTGCGCACCAGGCACAGCAGCGAGTTGGAGCTCGCCGGGATACCCCGCCACCGCCAGGTCCGCCGGTAGCTGCCGTGACGCGGTCTCGACAAAGAGCCGCAGCATGGACAGGCGCAATGCGTGGTCGTCGTACGCACCCTGCTCTTGTCCGCCGCTACCTCCTCCACGGCCACCGACGCGAGATGACCCAGAACACCCGACAACTCTCCACAGTCACACGAGCCGAACTACGTGACGCCATGTGATCAGCTCACAACAAGTCGATCAGAACCCCGACGCCATCCCAGGGACCGACCCAGGCGCGGCCCGCTGCACAGGATCTCCGCTGGCCCGTGTGGATAACGGCGCGAAGCGTCGGCGGAACGGTGAGGGCGGTTGGTCCCTTATCGGCCGGTGTCCGTGCGGGACGATGATGGGGACATGACCGCCAGCTCCCGCGCCGAGTCGTTCAATGGGGCCGCCGCCCAGTACGCGGCCAGCCGACCTTCCTACCCGCCACAGCTCTTCGACGCCATCGAGGAACTCGCGGGTCGTCCGCTGGCCGGTGCCCGGGTCGCCGATGTCGGTGCGGGCACCGGGATCGCCACCGCGCTGTTGCGCGCGAGGGACGCCCAGGTCATCGCCGTCGAACCCGGTGAGGCCATGGCCGCCGAGTGCCGCAGGGCCCTCCCGGACGTGCCGGTCGTACGCGGCGACGGTAACGCCCTCCCGCTGGCCGACGACTCACAAGACCTCATCACCTACGCGCAGTCGTGGCAGTGGACGGACCCGGCCCGCGCCGTCCCCGAGGCACTTCGCGTCCTGCGCCGCGACGGCGCGGTAGCGATCTGGTGGAACACCACGGCCTTCGACGTGCCGTGGATCCGCGCGCAGCACGAGCGCATCGCACGGCATTGCGGGACGGAACCGAAGCCGACCGTCCGTCCCGACGACGGCGAGGCCATCCGGCTGGCGGGCTTGACGGGTCTGCGCGTCGCACGCCGTCAAATGCGCTGGAACCGCGTGGTTCCTCTGGACACCCACCTGGCCAACATCACCAGCCGCTCAGCGTTCCTCGTCCTCAGCGAGGCCCGCAGGCATGCCTTCCGCGTCGAGGAACGCCGTCGGCTACAGGAGGCACTCCCGGACGACACGGTCGAGGAGGCCTACCTAGTCGATCTGCTGGTGGCCACCCGCCCATAACCCTGCGGCCGGGTGGACCGGCGCAGGGCATGGACGAGTGCGGTCAAGCGGCCCAGTCGAGGGTCGGGGTGTCGGGTGGGCCGGTGCTGCCCGGTGGCCCGGCCCTGCTCGTGTCTCGCGTGTCGGCTGGTGGGAGTAGCCGGTAGATGTATCGCCCGTCCTGATCTTTGGTGATGTGGATCTGGTCGGGGTCGGTGTGTTTGAAGCGGTTGTGCCATCCGCAGGTGAGTGCGAGTTGGTCGATGTCGGTGGGCGATCGTCCAAGCGCCCATCCGTGAACGTGGTCGACTTCGCACAGCGTCCCGGGGATTTCGCAGCCGCGTACTGCGCATGAGGGATAGAGCGTTTCGAGGACTTGGCGTTGTGCTGCGGAGGCGAATCGTTCGCGGTAGCCCAGGTAGAGCGGGGTGTTCCCGCGTCCGAGGAGCAGGGGTGAGACTCCGGCGGAGAGGGCGATGCGGCGGGCTTGTGCGGCGGGGATCGGGGTGCCGTCGGTGAGGCGAGCCGGGGCGTTGCCTCCGGTGAGCGTCTCCAGGTCGCAGATGACGGTGACCTTCGATGCCTTGTGTCCGCCTGAGAGGACGCTGGACAGTGCTGCTGCAGTGCGTTCGGGGAGGTCGCGGCGGTCGTCTGGTCCGGCCGGCTTGGCCAGCGGTGCGAGGGTGCCGTCCCAGATGGCGGTGTCTTCGGGGTTCAGCCAGCCTTTGACGTAGCGGCCGCCGTCTAGGGATCTGGTGGTGGTGAGCCAGGACTTGTCGTAGCCGCGTTTGGTGTCCTCGTCGGGGGCGTCTTCGGTGTTGTCGCGTTCGGCGATGAGGTCGCGGATGCGGCGGCCGAACGCGGCGACCTTCCCGGCCGAGAAGCCTTGATCGGCCATTCCCAACAGCGTTGTCTCGACTTCGGCGCAGTCGGTGTCGTCGAGGCGGGCGACCGAGTCGGCGACGGTGGTGGCGTAGCCGTAGGACAAGTCGCCGGAGGCGAGCGCGGCGGAAACGTGGGGCAGGCGGTGGCGCTGCCGGGCAAGAGTCAGCCGTTCCTTGGCGCGGCTGTCGCGCATTCCCAAACTCGAGCGCAGCCACGCTTGGGTGGAGGGATATCCCCACCGGGCCTGTTCTCCGCTGGCGTCGACTCGGGCGATGAATCCGGCGAGCGCGCTTTCCTGCATATCGCACGCGGCCACGAGGGTTTCGGTGAGTTCCAAGGACGCGGCCGCCGATTCGGGGGCTTCTCGCGATGCGAGTTCAGTGGCGATGGTTGAGAGCGCGTTCACCAGTTCCATGGTGGACGCGGCCTCAAGCTCGACCGTCACTGATTG
>NZ_JBEYYT010000374.1:0-9379 GCF_040645715.1 Spirillospora sp. NPDC046719
CCCGGTCGTGGCGCGCAGCGCGGGCGCGGTCCGGGAGGCGCACCGGCTGCGCGAGTTCGCGTCCGGCCTGACCCGCGCCACCGCCCGGTTCGCCAGCCCGTCGGCGGGCTGCCTGAACGGGCCGATCGGGCCGCACCGGCGCTGGTGCTGGCAGCGGGTGCCGCTGGACGAGGTGAAGGCGGCCCGCAAGGCGCTCGGCGGGACGGTCAACGACATCGTGCTGACCGCGGTGTCCGCCGGGTACCGCGACCTGCTGAACGCGCGCGGGCGGCTGGAGGACGACACCGTCGTGCGGACGGCGGTGCCGGTGTCGCACCGGGGCGCGGACGAGCGCGGCGAGCTGAACAACCGGGTCGCGGCCGTGTTCGTGAACCTGCCGGTGGGCGTGGAGGACCCGCTCGAGCGGCTGCGCCGCGTCCGCGAGCAGACCGACGACGTCAAGCGCAGCAACCAGGCCGCCGGGACGCAGGCGATCACCCGGCTCACCGACACGGCCGTGGCGCCGGCGCTGCTGTCGCTGGCCGCGCGGATCCCGGTGCGGCTGCGCCAGGACATCGTGCAGACGGTCACGACGAACGTGCCGGGCCCCGACTTCCCGCTGTACGTGATGGGGCGCCGCGTCCTGGAGATGCACCCGTACGTGCCGCTGACCGGCGGCATCCGGGTCGCGACCGCGATCGTGTCGTACTGCGGGACGCTCCATTTCGGGATCACCGGCGACTTCGACGCGATGCCGGATCTGGACGTCCTGGCGAAGGGCGTGCAGGCCGGGCTGGACGAGCTGGTGCGGGCGGCGGACGGCGCCCGTCCCGCCGCGCCGCGCACCCCCTGAGGAACCGCGGGCGGGCCCGTCGATGCGGTGGCCGGATCAGGCCACCGCATCGACATGCCGGGCCCCACCTGGGAAAGGATTCGGTCACCGATCATGTGCCGATCTTCGAACTCGGGAATATCCTGGGGAGTGAGGGTCCAGGACCCCCTGCCGGGTGGGCACGCCCCGGGGAGGTGACGCAGATGCGCGGGTCCCGCGCCGGACGTGGCGGCGGACCGGCCGTCAGGCTGCGCCGCAGGCTCGGCCTGGAGCACAACGAGCTGCGCAGGCACATCGACCGCGTGCAGCGGACGATCGCGCTGGGGCTGCTCCTGCTGATGCTCGCGGTGGCGCCGCCGCTGGCGTTCTGGGCCGGAACGTGGTCGTACCACGCCGGCGGCGCCGCCGAGCGCGCCGAACGGGCGCAGCGGCACCAGGTCGTCGCCACCGTCGTCTCGACGGGCGGCATCGGTTCCTCGGGCGACCGCTACATCCACGAGACCGTGCAGGCGACCTGGCCCGGCGCCGGCGGCGCGGCCCGCACCGGGACGCTGCCGAGCTGGAAGAACGCGAAGGTCGGCGCGCACCGGACGATCTGGATCGACGCCAGGGGCGATCCGACGGTCCGCCCGCGCCCGCACAGCCGGACGGTCACCGACGCGGCCTACGCCTCGACCGCCGCGGTCCTCGGCGTGGCGATGCCGATCCTGCTGGCGTACCTGCTGGTCCGCCGCCGCTGCGACCGCCGCCGCGACGAGATGTGGGAGGCCGACTGGGCCCGCATGGACGCGGCCGGCCAGCGGTGAGGACCGGCTAGTCGTCCTCGACCAGCCGGGCGGCCACCCGGTCGAGGACGGCCAGCTCCTCCGGCGAGAGCTCGTAGAGGGCGGCCGGCGGGGTGCTGAGGATCCGCTCGGCCTCGGCGGCGACGGCGCGGCCGGCGGCGGTGACGGTCACGAGCTTGGAGCGGCGGTCGGCCGGGTTCGCGGTGCGCTCGACGAGGCCGCGCTCGACCAGGTCGTCCACCACGAGGGTGACGTAGGGGCGGTCGGAGACGAGCCGGTCGGCGAGGCCGCGCAGGGTGAGCGGTTCGGGCGCGGCGGCCAGCCGGCGCAGCGCCTTGACCCGGAAGAAGCTCATGCCGAGCGCCTCGGTGACCTCGGCGCGCCGGTCGCTGCGCTCGTGCATGAGGATGCCGAGGTTGCGCCAGGCGCGGGCGGCCAGGTCCGGCGGGTCGCCCGCCGCGGGGGCGGACGATCTGCCGGACGCGGGGCCGGGCTGCTTCATCGGGTGCTCGCTCCCGTCACGTGGTGTTCGCCGGGGGCCGGCTCGGCGGTCTCGAACAGCGCGGCCGTCCGCTCCGCGCTGCGGGCCGCGCGGCGCCCGGTGGTGAGCACGCCGAGCACCAGCACGACGGCGGCGCAGCCGGCCAGCACCCAGTATGCCGGGCGGGCGGCGTCCACGAAGCCGGCCCCGCCGGAGCGCGCGCCGGACGTGCCGGCGGCGAGGACCGCGCCGATCACCGCGACGCCGAGGGCCTGGCCGACCTGCCGGCTGGTGGACGCGACGGCGGCGGCGACGCCCGCCTGCGCGCGCGGCATCCCGGACACCGCGGTGTTGGTGATCGGCGAGTTGACCATGCCGAACCCGATGCCGAACAGGACGTAGGCGATGAAGAGCGTGGCGTCGTGGGTCTCGGCGTCGAACGCGGCGATGAGCACGGCGCTGGCGAGCGTCGCTGCGCCCGCGACGACGAGCGAGGGGCGGGGCCCGCGGCTGCCGACGAGGCGCCCGGACAGCGGCGCGAACACGGCGCTCATCGCGGCCATCGGCAGCAGGTAGAGGCCGGCGTGCAGGGCCGACATCCCCCGCACGTCCTGCAGGTAGAGGGCGTTGAGGAACATGAACCCGCCGAGCGCCGCGAACTCCGACACCGCGATGACGGTCGCGCCGGCGAACGGGACGCTGCGGAAGAAGCGCAGGTCGATCAGCGGTTCGGGGGTGCGCAGCGCGTGCCGGACGAACCCGGCGAGGCTGAGCGCGGCGACGGCGGCGGCGCCGAGCACGGCGGGGTCGCCCCAGCCGCGGCCCGGGCCCTCGATGATCGCGTAGGTCAGGGTGCCGAGCAGCGCGATCATGAAGAGCTGGCCGGCCGGGTCGGCGCGGCGCGGCCGCTCGGCGCGGGACTCCGGCACGTACAGCGCGGTCAGCGCGAGCGCGGCCAGCCCGATCGGCACGTTCAGCCAGAAGATGGACCGCCAGCCGACCGAGTCGACGAGGACGCCGCCGACGAGCGGGCCCATCGCCATGCTGAGCCCGACGACGGCGCCCCACACGCCGATGGCGCGGGCGCGCTCGCGGGGCTCGGTGAACACGTTCGTGATGATCGACATGGCGACCGGGTTGAGCATCGAGCCGCCGACGGCCTGCACGACCCGGGCGCCGACGAGCCAGCCGAGGGACGGGGCGAGGCTGCACAGCACCGAGCCGAGCACGAACAGCGCGAGCCCGGTCTGGAAGACGCGGCGGCGGCCGATCCGGTCGGCGGTGGAGCCGGCGAGGATGAGCAGCGAGGCGAGGACGATGAGGTAGGCGTCGATGGTCCATTGCAGGCCGGACACCGAGCTGTGGAACTCGCGCCGCAGCGTGGGCAGCGCGACGTTCAGGATGGTGTTGTCCAGGCTGACGATGAGCAGGCTCATGCAGCAGATGGCCAGCACCAGGATCCGGCGGCGGGGGGTGAGGTCGGTCAAGCGGACTCCAATCGTTGTACGCGTACAACGGTTATAAGCGTACAACTATTTCCGGGGTCCGCCGCCTGTGTCCCCCATCACCCCGCCGCACCTGAGCCGACCTGCTGGGACTCCGCGCGGGCGGCGCGGGCGGCGCGCGCCGCCGGGACGACGAGCGGCGTCCCGGTCTCCGGGCAGTCGATCACCCGGCACGGCAGCCGGAACACATCCTCGACCAGCTCCGCCGTGACCACGGCCCCCGGCTCGCCCTCCGCCACGATCGCCCCGTCCCGCATCGCGATCATGTGGGTGGCGTACCGCGCCGCGTGGTTCAGGTCGTGCAGGACGGCGACGACCGTGCGGCCCTCCTCGTGCAGCCGCGCGCACAGGTCCAGCACCTCGATCTGGTGGGCGATGTCGAGGTAGGTGGTCGGCTCGTCCAGCAGCAGCAGCGGCGTCTGCTGCGCGAGCGCCATCGCGATCCACACCCGCTGCCGCTGCCCGCCGGACAGCTCGTCCACCGGGCGGTCCGCCAGCGCGGCGACGCCGGTCGCCTCCATCGACTCGGTGACGACCCGCTCGTCCTCCCGCGACCACTGCCGCAGCAGCCCCTGGTGCGGGTACCGGCCGCGCGACACCAGGTCGGCGACCATGATGCCCTCCGGCGCGATCGACGACTGCGGCAGCAGCCCGAGGGTGCGGGCGAGCTTCTTGGCGGGCCACGCCGCGA
The DNA here is from genome assembly GCF_040645715.1 of Spirillospora sp. NPDC046719. NCBI lineage: Bacteria > Bacillati > Actinomycetota > Actinomycetes > Streptosporangiales > Thermomonosporaceae > Spirillospora > Spirillospora sp. NPDC046719. The sequence continues at coordinate 4,274 of NZ_JBEYYT010000374.1, forward strand.
TCGGCTCGCCGTCCAGCACGACGGTGCCGGACGCGGGCTTGAGGATGCGCGCGAGCGCCCGCAGCAGGGTCGACTTGCCGCACGCGTTCGGCCCGACGATCACGGTGAACGAGCCGTCCGGCACCGCGACGTCGAGGTCGCGCGCGATGGTGCGCCTGTCGTAGGCCAGGGTGAGGCCCGTGCCGCTCAGCCGCGCGTTCGCGTCCTTCATTCAGATCCGTCCCGTCTTGCGTTGGGTCACGAGGAGCCAGACCAGGTAGCCGCCGCCGAGCAGCCCGGTCACCACGCCGACCGGGAGCTGGTGGCCGGTGAACGCGCGCTGCGCGGCCCAGTCGGCCGCCACCAGCAGCGCCGCGCCCATGCACATGGACGGCAGCAGATTGGGCCCGGGCGTGCGGGTCAGCCGGCGGGCGAGCTGCGGCGCGGTCAGCGCCACGAACGACACCGGCCCGGCGGCCGCCGCGGCGAGCGAGGCGAGCAGCACGGCCGCGGCCAGCATGATCAGCCGGACCCGCTCGATCGGGACGCCGAGGCCGTGCGCCGCGTCGTCGCCCATCTCCAGCATCCGCAGCGCGCGCCCGCAGCCGATCACCACCAGCGGCCCGAGCACGGCGAGGGCGGCGAGGACGGGCGCCGCGTCGGCCCAGTCCCGGCCGTCCAGGCTGCCGGTCAGCCACAGCACGGCGCGCGCCGCGTCGGTGATCTTCGCCTGGGTGAGCAGGTAGCCGTTCACGCCGGTGAGGATCGCGGCGACGCCGATGCCGACGAGGATCAGCCGCTGCCCGTGCGCGCCGTGCCGGCCGGCCACCGCGTACACGAGGGCGCCGGTGAGCAGCCCGCCGCCGACGGCGCCCGCCGCGACGGCCGCGCTGCCGCCGCCGGTCAGCACGATCACGGCGAGCACGCCGGTCGCCGCGCCCTGGGTGAAGCCGAGCACGTCGGGACTGCCGAGCGGGTTGCGGGTCAGCGACTGGAAGATCGCGCCGGCCAGCCCGAGCGCGGCGCCGACCGCGAGCCCGGCCGCCGCGCGGGGCAGCCGGATCTCGTTCACGATCAGCGAGTCGGCGGGCGTGCCGTTCCCCAGCAGCGTCCGGACGACGTCGGCGGGGCCCATCGGGAAGTCGCCGCTGCCGATCAGCAGCACGCTGACGCCCAGCGCGACGACCAGGCAGAGGACGGCGACCGCGAGCGCGCGCGGGCGGAACCGCAGCGACAGCCCGTTCGGCGTCCTGACGACGGCGGGCTTCATACCGCGACCGCCTTGCTGCGCGGCCGCCGGACGAAGTAGAGGAACACCGGCCCGCCGGCGACCACCATCACGATCCCGACCTGGAGCTCGGACGGCCGGACGACGACGCGTCCGAGCACGTCCGCGGCCAGCATCAGCGCGGGCGCGAGGACCGCGCAGTACGGCAGCAGCCAGCGCAGGTCGGGCCCGGTCAGCGCGCGGACGAGGTGCGGCACCATCAGCCCGACGAAGATGATCGGCCCGCAGGCCGCGGTCGCCGCGCCGCACAGCAGCGTGACGGCCACGATCGCCAGGATCTTGGCGCGTCCGGGACGGGCGCCGAGCGCGCGCGCCGCGTCCTCGCCCATCGCCATGGCGTTCAGCGGGCGGGCCAGCAGCAGCGCCAGGACGAGCCCGACCGCGACGAACGGCGCGACCTTCTCGACCGTGGACGTCTGCGCGGCGGCGAGGGACCCGACCGTCCAGAACCGCATCCGGTCGAGGGACGCGGTGTCGAGCAGCTGGACGGCGTTGACGTAGGAGTACAGCGCGGCGTTGAGCGCGGACCCGGCGAGCGCGAGCCGCGCGGGCGTCGCGCCGCGCCCGCCGCCGACCGCGTACAGCAGCACGGCCACCGCCCCGGCGCCCGCGAACGCGAACCACACGAACCCGGCGAACGAGACGATGCCGAAGAAGGAGATCGCGGACACGACGGCGGCGGACGCGCCCGCGTTGATGCCGAGGAGGCCGGGGTCGGCGAGCGGGTTCCGGGTGAGCGCCTGCATCACCGCGCCGGCCAGCCCGAGCGCGATGCCGGCGAGCAGCCCGAGCAGGGTGCGCGGCAGGCGCATCTGGTGGACGACGGTGTAGGAGCCCGACCCGCGGTGCAGGAGCCCGTCCCACGCCTGGCCGGCCGACAGCGGTTTCGCGCCGACCGCGAGGCTCAGGACGAGCACGGCCAGAAGCAGCAGCACCGCCGCGACCAGCCCTAACGCGCGGGCGCAAGAGCGCCGCGCGGGTGCCGGCGGAAGGGCGGCGGGTGGGGGCGCTGGGGCCGTCGGTGGCGCGGTTCTGGTCAACGGCACGGGCTGGCTCCGGGGGGACGGACCGGGGGCGACGACCCGCCCCCTGCCACTGGACAACGACTTAGGTTAGGTTAACCTAAGCGCCCATCGGGCCGGAATCCGGCCATAGCGTTCGATGAGAGATGAGCAGCCGAAAATGTGGACATCCCCCTCCCCCTCCCTCACCCGCCGCGGCCTTCTCGGCGCCGGCGGCGCCGTCGCCCTCGGCGCCCTGATCAGCGCGTGCGGCGGGGGCGGCGGCGGGAAGAGCGAGGCGTCCCCGTCCGGCGGCGCCTGGACCTTCACCGACGACCGCGGCACCGCCGTGAAGCTCAAGTCGCGCCCGACGCGCGTCGTCGGCTACGTCGGCGCCCTCGCCGCGCTCTACGACTTCGGCGTGGACCAGCAACTCGTCGGCGTCTACGGGCCGACGAAGCTGAAGGACGGCAAGCCCGACCCCCAGGCCGGGAACCTGCCCGTCGACCGGCTGACCATCATCGGCAACGCCTACGGCGAGTTCAACATCGAGAAGTACGCCTCGCTCCGCCCCGAACTGCTCGTGGACAACATGTTCGTCAAGGACGAGCTGTTCTACGTCCCCGCGGAGAGCAAGGAGAAGATCTACGCGCTGGCACCGCAGGTCGCGATCTCCGCCGGCTCCGTCGCGCTGCCGAAGCCGATCGAGCGGACCGCCGCGCTCGCCGCCGCGCTCGGCGCCGACCTGAGGTCCGCCAAGGTCACCGCCGCCAAGGCCCGCTTCGACAAGGCCGTCGAGTCGCTGCGCGCCGCCGCGAAGGCCAACGCCGGGCTGAAGGTGCTCGCCGCGTCCGCCAGCCCCGACCTGTTCTACGCCTCCAGCCCGGACAAGAACACCGACCTCATCTACTTCAAGGAGCTCGGCCTCGACCTCATCGTGCCGGACAAGCTCGGCCAGGACGGCTACTTCGAGGACCTGAGCTGGGAGAACGCCGACAAGTACAAGGCCGACGTCATCATGCTCGACAGCCGCACGCAGGCCCTGCAGCCGAAGGACCTCGGCTCGAAGCCGTCCTGGAAGGACCTGCCCGCGGTGAAGGCCGGCCAGGTCATCGCCTGGCAGCCCGAGCCCCGCTTCTCCTACGAGGGGTGCGCGCCGATCATCGAGGCCCTCGCCCAGACCGTCCGCACCGCGAAGAGGACCGGCTGACCCAGCGGCCGCGACCGCCCGGCCCGCGTTCACCGAAAGGCACAGCGATGAGGACCCCCAGCCACCCGTACGCCTTCTTCGACCTGCACGTCCTGCGGTCCGCGCCGCTCGGCCCCTCGATGGTCCGGGTCACCTTCGGCGGGACGTGCCTGGACGGCCGCCCCGGCGGCTTCGCCGGCGGCGGGCGCGACCAGCGGTTCAAGATCTTCCTGCCGCACCCGCACCAGGACGCGCCCGTCATCCCGGACGACCGGTCGGCCGACACCTGGTTCGCCGCCTGGCGCGCGCTCGACCCGGCCGAGCGCGGCATCATGCGGTCCTACACCGTGCGGGCGCAGCGCCCCGGCGAGCTGGACGTCGACTTCGCGCTGCACCCCGGCGGGACGTCCGGCCCGGCGTCCCGCTGGGCGTCGGCGGCCCGCCCCGGCGACCGCGTCGCGGTGCTCGGCCCGACCGGGCCCGACAACGGCGGCTGCGACTTCCGCCCGCCGCCCGGACGGCCCGTCGTGATCGCGGGCGACCTCACCGCGCTCCCCGCCATCGCCGGGAACCTCGCCTGGCTGCCCGCCGGGACGCCCGCGCGGGTGTTCGTCGAGACCCCGCACCCCGACGACCGGCAGGACCTGCCGAGCCACGCCGACGCGGAGATCGGCTGGGTCTCCGCGGGCGGCCTCCTCGACGCGGTGCGCGGCTCGTCCCTCCCGGACGGCGCGTACGCGTGGATCGCGGGCGAGTCCGCCACCGTGAAGGCGCTGCGCCGGCACCTGGTGAACGAGCGCGGCCTGCACCGCCGCGACGTCACCTTCACCGGCTACTGGCGGCGCGGCGCCACCGAAGAGGACCTGCTCGCCGAGGTCGTCGGGGGCGGCAGCCCCGCCACCGAGGAGTGACCCCGCTCCGGGCGACGGGTGTCAGGGCGGCGGCAGGACGCCCCGCTCGATCGCGGCCATCACCGCCGCCGTCCGGTCCGACACCTCGAGCTTCGCGAACACCCGCAGCAGGTGCGTCTTCACCGTCGCCTGCCCGATGAACAGCCGCGCCCCGATCTCGGCGTTCGTCAGCCCCCGCGCGACCAGCGCGAGGACCTCCGCCTCCCGCGCCGACAGCACGGCGGGCGCCGACGCGGTACCCGCCGCGTCCGCCTCGCGCGCCTCGCTCGCCCGCGCCGCGTCCAGCCGCGCCGACACCGACGGCGACAGCACCGTCCGGCCCGCCGCGACGTCCCGGATCGCGGCGGCCAGGTCCGTGCGGGACGCGTCCTTCAGCAGGTAGCCCGCCGCCCCCGACCGGACGGCGCGGACGATGTCCGCGTCGTCCTCGAACGTCGTCAGCACCAGCACCCGGTGCCCCGGGCCGAGCCGCTCGATCGCGCTCACCCCGTCCCCGCCGGGCATCCGCAGGTCCATCAGGATCACGTCGGGCCGCACCCGCGGCGCCAGCGCGACCGCCTCGTCCCCGCTCGCCGCCTCCGCCGCCACCTCCAGGCCGGGCTCGGCCGCCAGCATCCCGCGCAGCCCCTCCCGGACGATCGGGTGGTCGTCCACGATCATCACGCGGAGCACGGCAGCACCGCCTCGACCACGGCGCCCTCACCGGCGCCGCTGCGCACGGCGTGGGCGCCGCCCGCC
>NZ_JBEYYT010000375.1:0-9351 GCF_040645715.1 Spirillospora sp. NPDC046719
GGCGATGGCGGGTGCTGCTCGCCGGCGCGCTCGTCCTCGTCCTCCCGCTGGCCTACGGCGGCTGGCGGCTCCGGCAGCCCCACGACCCGTCGCGGGCGGCCGTCACCCTGCTCGACACCGACCGTCCCGACGACACGATCGACCTCGCCACGCCGCAGGGCCGCGAGCTGCTGAGCCGCTACCTCGCCGCGATCCGCGCGACGCCGCCCGCCGGCACGGTCGTCCTGCCGGAGAAGACCTTCGCCGCGGACGAGGCGACCCTGCCCGCGCTCACCGGGCCGCTGGGGCGGCTCGCCGCCGAACGCCGCGAGGACATCGTCGTCGGGCTCGTCCTGACGACCGGGGGAACCGCGCGCAACGTCGCACTCGGGATCCGCGCGGACGGCGGCGCGCCCGTCCGCTACGCCAAGCGGCACCTGATCCCCGGGCTGGAGGACGGCCTGGCGCCGGGCTCGGAGTTCGCGTTCCTGTCCCCCGGCCGCGGCCTCGCCGTCTGCAAGGACCTGGACTTCCCTGGTCTCGTCCGGGGCTACCGGGCCCGCGGCGCGACGGTGCTGTACGCGCCCGCGTGGGACTTCACCGGCGACGGGCGGCTGCACGGGCGGATGGCGCTCGTCCGCGGCGTCGAGAGCGGGCTGACCGTCGCGCGGGCGGCGCGGGCCGGGACGCTCCTGGTCAGCGACCCCTACGGCCGGGTCCTCGCGGGGCGCGCCACCGGCGGGGCCGGGTTCGCCTCCGTCACCGCGACGCTCCCGGCGGGCGGCGTCCGCACCGTCTACTCGCGTTTCGGCGACTGGTTCGCCTGGCTCTGCGTGCTGCTCGTCGCCGGGGCGTCCGGGACGAGCCTCATGTATCGCAGGTGCGCGGCGGACGCGGCGAGGGCGACCGCCGACCCGATGACGGCGTAGCCCGCCAGCACGCCGAGGGCCTGCGCCGTCGCGTGGCCGGAGAAGTAGACGGTGTTGCGGACGGCGGTGGTCCCCGCGCCCGTCGGCAGCCAGTCCCCGATGGCCCGCCAGAACGTCGGCAGGAGGGTCATCGGGTAGGCGCCGCCCGCGCTGGGGTTGCCGAGGACGACGAACAGCAGGATCGCCAGCCCGATGCCGATCATGCCGAGCAGGATCTGGAACGCGACGGTCGTCGCGGCGGCGGCCATGACGACCAGCGCGCCGATGCCCCACAGCTCCCAGAAGTGCCCGTTCAGGGCGCCGAGGACCGGCCCGGCGATGATCGCCCCGCCGAGCCCGGACACGATCGCGTACAGCGCGAGCGAGCCCAGCCGGATGACCGTGCGGCGCAGGTTCGCCGGGCGCGCGCCGCCGGCGACGCCGAGGATCGCCGCCGCCAGGTAGCCGCCCACCATCCAGCCGATGACCAGGTAGAACGACGACAGGCCGCGGCCGTCCCCGGCGGCCGGCGGGCGGATGTCGACGGTCCGCACCTGCCGGTGCCGGGACTGCTCGATCCCGGCCGCGATCTGCTGGGTGGTGCTGGACACGGCGGGGCCGCTCGCGGACGCCACCAGCAGCGTGTCGGTGCCGCCGCGCGGGGCGACGACGATCGCGGCGTCCACCGTCCGGTCCAGGATCAGCTGCCGGGCCCGCTGCTCGCTGGGCGCGGTGCGGGCCTCGAGCGGGTCGCCCTTCAGCGCGTTCAGCTGCGCGGCGACCTGCCCCGCCGCCTGCCCGGGCGCGACGACCGCGACCGGGATGCGGTGCGGGGTCGGCGAGTGGAACGCGCCGATGTAGGACAGGATGAACGCCAGCTGCAGGATCAGCACGCCCACGACGAGGCTGAACGAGCGCAGCGTCACCGCGTCGCGGAGTTCCGCGGCGAAGCCGCGGTCGGGCGCGGCCCCGCTCCGGCCGGTCGCGGGTGTGCTCATGCCGGGACAGGTACCCGCTCAGCGGGGGCTACTCCAGGGGGAAGCGCAGCACCCAGCGCCGCTGCCAGGGCGTCTCGACCGCTTTGCGGTGATAGTTCGCTCTGGTCCAGGCGACGGCGCGGTCCGCCGGCACCCCGGACAGCACCGCCAGGCAGGCCATCACCGTGCCGGTGCGGCCGACGCCGCCGCCGCAGGCGACCTCGACCCGCTCGCCGGCGGCGGCCCGCGCGTGCAGGTCCCGGATCAGCGCGACGGCGCCCTCCCGGTCGCGGGGCAGCAGGAAGTCCGGCCAGTCGATCCACACGTGCGGCCAGGCCAGCGCGGCGTCGTGGCGGCCGCGGAGCCGGTCTGAACCGAGGTACAGGCCGTAGTCGGGCGCGGCGCCGCCCGGCGCGGGCCGGCGCAGCCCCCGGCCCCTGACGAGCAGGCCGCCCGGCAGTTCGGTCGCGTCTTCGAGGCGTGTGCTCACCATCGCCCCATCCTCGCGCGGCCCCGCCGCCCCGCACCCCGTGCTCCGCTCTCAGCGGACGCCCTCCGCTCTGAGCGGACGCCCTCCGCGTTCGGCGGGCGCCCCCGCATCGAGCGGGCGCCCCGCATCGAGCGGACGCGCACGGGTAGCGTCGGGGAAATGACCAGTGCGCAACTGCTCGCCGACGCCTTCGACCGCATCCAGGAGGTCGTCCGGGACGCCGTGGACGGCCTCACCCCGGACCAGCTCGTCCTCCGCCCCGACGCCGAGGCCAACACGATCGCCTGGCTCGTCTGGCACCTCACCCGCGTCCAGGACGACCACGTCGCCGACGCCGCCGGCAGCGAACAGATCTGGACGTCCGGCGGCTGGGCGGACCGGTTCGCGCTGCCGCTCGCGACGGCCGAGACCGGCTACGGCCACGACCCGGGGCAGGTCGCGGCCGTCCGCGTCGACTCCGCGGACCTGCTCACCGGCTACCACGACGCGGTGCACGACCGGACCGTCGAGTACGTCGGCACGCTGACCGACAAGGACCTCGAACGGATCGTCGACACGGCCTGGGACCCGCCCGTGACGCTCGCGGTGCGGCTGATCAGCGTGATCTCCGACGATCTCCAGCACGCCGGGCAGGCCGCCTACGTCCGGGGCCTGATCGAGCGCGCCTGAAAAGCGCGAGCGGCGCCCCCCGAGCGGGGGGCGCCGCCACGACGCGTCTCGGCGCGCCGTCAGCCGGTGGTGACGGTGCGGTCCAGGGCGCTGCCCTTCACCCACTTCTTCCAGGACATCTGGTAGAAGCCCCAGCCGTTGTCCGGCTCCAGCCTGCGGCTGGTGCCGGTGATGATCACCGGGTCGCCGCGGTAGGAGAAGTTGTAGAACCAGCGGGCGGCGGAGGGCGGGGAGTTGACGCAGCCGTGGCTGACGTTCTGGTGGCCCTGCGCCCACACCGTCGAGGCCATCGAGTGGATGTACTCGCCGCTGTTGGAGATCCGCACCGCGAACGGGATGACCTCCTTGTAGCCGCCCGGCTCGTCCGGCTTCACGCCCATCCACTCCGACGTCATGATCGCCGGATTCTCCTTGCCCATGGTCAGGTGGATGCCGCTGGTGGTGGCGTAGGTGTCCACGCCGTTGACCACGCGGCCGCCCCGGCCGGCGCTGATCGGCCAGCTCTTGACCTTCCTGCCGTTCTTGGTGACGGTCAGGTGGTGGGTCTTCGTGCTCGCCTTGATGATGTGCGCGTCACCGATGGTGAACTTGCGGCTGAAGTCGGTCATGCCGTAGGTCTTCTTGCCCGACTTCACGCCCGCCAGCTTGGCGGTGAAGGTGACCTTCTGGTTGGGCTGCCAGTAGTGCCCGTTCTCCGTCCGGAAGATCACCTGGGTGTCGCCGACCCAGCGCCAGGCGCCGGTGGCGGGCTTGGTCGATTTGACCTCGAGGGCCTGCTCGACGGCCTTCTTGTCGCCGACCGGGCGGTTGAAGGTGACGATGATCGGCATTCCGACGCCGACCTTCTCCCCCTTCGTCGGCGAGACGTCGGCGATGTCCAGCTCGTTGGCCGCCTTCAGCGTCGTGAAGGTGGAGTTGACGGTGGCCGACTTGCCCTTGGGGCCGACGGCGACCGCGGAGACCTGGTACTGCGAGCCGGGACGCAGCGTGCGCGACTTCCAGCTCTTCTTGTCGGCGGCCATCGCCCCGTCCACCGGCTTGCCCTTGCGGGTGACGGTGACCTGCTGCAGCGTGCCGCCCGCCGCCGTGACGGTGACGCCCGCCTCCGGCGCCGCCTTCCCGTTGCCGTTGCCCGGGTTGATCGTCACCTGCGGAGCGGCGGAGTCGCCCTGCTCGCCCACCGGGACGCCGTGCTCCTTCTCGCCGCCCGAGCAGGCGGTCGTGAGGAGCAGCACGGCCCCCGCCATCCCCGCACCGGCCCGGACACCCGCGGAAACCCTCCGCTGCACCTCAACCTCCAGAACCCCGCCGTCTATCTCAGTGACATTAGCGACAAATTTGGGTGATGACGCCATGACCCGGGGTTTTGGCGGCAGTCCGAGATCAAAGCGTTGCAAGCGGACACGGTCCGTAGTTCGGGCCGCGCGGCGCGGCGCCCGGAACCGCTATCGGGCGGGAAGGCGCGGTCAGCCAAGGGCGCTGCCCTCCTTCCACTTGGCGAAGGGCAGCTGCCAGAAACTCCAGCCGTTGTCCCATTCGACCTCGCGGTTCGAGCCGGTGAGCTTGAGCACATCGCCGCGCTGGGCGATGCCGTAGAACCAGGCGGCGTCGGACGGGCTGACGTTCAGGCAGCCGTGGCTGACGTTCGCCGAGCCCTGCGACCCCACCGACCAGGGCGCCGAGTGGACGTACTCGCCGCTGTCGGAGAACCGCACCGCATTGTCGACGACCTGCTGGTAATAGCCCGGGTCGCCCGGCTGACGGCCCGGCGAGGTCATCGTGACGGGGTTGCCCTTGTCCATCAGCAGGTGCACGCCGCTGGTGGTGGTGAACTCCCGCGTCTCGCCGTTGCCCGCGCTGAACGGGACCGTCCGCAGCTTCCGGCCGTCCCGCGTGACCGTCATGTGGTGGCCGCCGATGTCGCCGGTGGTGATCTGCGCGGCGCCGATGGTGATCGTCTCGGCGACGTCCGCGGCGCCGTAGACGCCGCCTCCGGCGTTCACGCCCGCCAGGTCCGCCCGGAACCGGACGGTCTGGTGGGGCTGCCAGTACGTCTTCGTCCGGTAGACGACCTGGTCGGACCCGATCCAGCGCCAGGCTCCCTCGACCGGCTTGTCCGGGGTGACGTGCAGGGCCCTCTCCACGGCGGCCTTGTCGGCGACCGGCCGGTCGAACCGCAGCATGATCGGCATCCCGACGCCGACCTTCTCCCCGGGCAGGTTCGGCGTGACGTCGCTGATCGACAGCGTCCGCTCCGGGGTCAGCACGGTGAACGCGCTGGTCACGGTGCGGAGCTTCCCTCCGCTCTTGGCCTGCGCCGTCACGGTGTAGGACGCGCCGGGCGTCATCGTGCGGGTGGAGTGCCACGTCTTGCGGTTCCCCGCGAGCTCGCCCGTGACGGCCGAGCCCTTGCTGCCCTGGACGGCGACCTTCGCCAGCTTGCCGCCGGACGCCTTCACCCGGATCACCGCGTCCGGTGCGACCCGCTGCGTCCCGCTCGCCGGCGTGATCGTCACCGTGGTGTCGGACTCGCCCGCCGACAGCACACCCGTGCCGCCGATGCCGCATCCGGCCGCGAGCAGCGCCACGGCGCCCGCTCCGCCCGCCGCCGCCACTGCCGGCCGCCCCTTGATCGCCACGAAACTCCCCCAGTCCCAAGACTCACCCTGCTTCGGCGAATGCCTGTGCAAAGAAAGATGGTCCGGGACCCGGAAAAGTTCGGGCCGGGATCAGGGAATCGCAGCTCAGGGCCGTCGGAGCGGCCGGAGCGGCCGGAAGCGGGTCAGGCCGCGGGGGCGGGCTCGCGGTTGATGTGCCGCAGGAGCCGCTTGAAGCCCAGTACCGAGACGCCGACGCCCAGCGCGCCGAGCCCGGCGACGATGCTGGTGCGCAGCCACAGGTAGGTGCCGATCGACTCGTTGAACAGCATCCAGAGGCTGAGCGCGACGTTGACGAACAGCACCATCGACCACAGCAGCGAGATCCGCAGGAAGAACTGGTGCACCTTGTCGTGCCGGAAGAACGCCTCGGGGATCGGCACCATGTCGCGGGCGAGCTTCATCGCCAGCGGCCGCCGCAGCGGGACGGACGCGAGGAAGGCCATGCTCACCATCAGCGTGCCGAGCGTCGGCTGCAGGAAGTAGACGACCGCGCTGTGCGTGGCCGCCGCCAGGGCCGCGCGCACGGTCACGCCGACCGCGGCCAGCATCAGCATCCCGGAGACGGGGTGCCCGCGCAGGTAGCGGAAGACGATCCCCCCGTACACCCAGGCGACCGCCGCGGCGAGGGCGCCGTTCAGCCCCAGCAGCGCCAGGGCGGCGTAGAACACCGCGACGGGCGCGACCACGCCCTCGGCGAAGCGCGGCAGCGCGTGCAGGAGCAGCGCCCGGATCCGCGGCAGTTCGAAGTGGTGCCCGCCGCCCTCGGCGACCACGGCCGCGGCCGTGGCGCCCGAGGGCCCGGCCGCCGAGACGGCCGGCGTCGTCGCTGGTGGTTCCATCGAGTGCTGCGCTCCCCGATCGGTGTGCATGGACTGCTGCATGGCCTGGGACGGCGTCACGATTCGCACCACCGTACGTGATGATCCGCGTGCGTCCTCCCGTTTTGACGAACCTGGAGGCGTCCGTGTTCAGGCCGTCCGCCGGATTGCTCTCTCATCTGCGACTTCCCAGCACAGCGCGATCTATTGAGGTGATTTGTCTCTTAGTTCGGATTTGTCCCGCAGTTGGCCGAGCCGCGGCCGGAACCGGTCAGGACTCCGGCGCGGCGGGCTGGGCCTCCCGGGCGGCGGCGTAGATCGCCCGCAGCGTCACCGCCACCGACGGCCGGCGCACGCTCGCCCGCCGCGTCACCGCGTACACCTCCCTGGCCAGCGTGCATTCGGGGATCCGGCGGACCGCCACGCCCTGGTCGCCGGCGGCCAGCGCCAGCGCGGGCACGGCGGTGATGCCGATCCCCCGCGCCACCAGGCTGAGGATCGTGTGGAGCCCCTCGAACTCCCAGGGGACGGGCCGCGCGCCCCCCACGGTGTCCAGCAGCCGCTCGACGGCCTGCCGGGACGGCTCCCCCGGGGGCGCCGCCATCCACGGCTCGTTCCGCAGCATCTGCAGCTCCACGGGGCGGTCCGGGTCCGACATCGGGTGCCCGTCCGGGACGACCAGGACGAGCGGGTCGCGGCGCAGGTGGAAGAACTCCAGCACCGCCGGGGACTGGTCGGGGACCTTGCCCGTCCAGTCGTCGATCAGCGCGATGTCGACCTCGCCGTTCTGGACCTGGCGGATGCCGTCCCCCGGGCGGGTCTGCCGCAGCACGAAGGTCAGCCCGGGATGGTCGCCGAGGCTGTGCGCCAGCGCGGGCGCGAAGGCGACGGCGGCGGTCGGGAAGGCCGTGACCACCACCCGGCCCATGGGGGTGTCGGACTGCGCGGACAGCTCCGCCTCCGCGGTCTCCACCAGGCTCAGGATCTCCTCGGCGCGCGCGGCCAGGCGCCGTCCGGCGTCGGTCAGCTCCGCGCTGCGGGCCGTCCGGTCCAGCAGCGGGATGCGCGCCTCCCGTTCCAGCGCGGCCAGCTGCTGGGAGACGGCCGACGGCGTGTAGCCGAGCGCGGCGGCGGTCGCGGCGATGCTGCCGCGGCGGGCGAATTCGGCGAGCAGCCGCAGGCGGCGCAGTTCCAGCATCAGCTCAGCTTACGGTCACCATCGCCGAGACTCGCTTGTGATGATGCTGAATGCGGGAAAGCATGAAGCGAACCCGGCCGGGTCACGCAGGGGGATCTTTCCGACACCCACCGTTATTTCGCCATGCCTTTGGAGCGTCGATGCATGCCCAGAACCCGCCCACGCACGATCGCCCGGCCGGCCGCCCGACCAGTCCCTCCGATCCCGTCCCCTCCGCCCTTAGCCCCTCCGGCCCCTCCGCTCCCTCCGTCCCGTCGACGGCGGGCGGCCCGGCCCGGCCGGTGTCGTTCGCGCCGCGCGCCGTCCCGCTGTCGCCGACGCTCGCGGTGAACGAGGCGCTCGCCCGCAAGCGCCGCGAGGGAGTGCGGGTGCTGCCCCTCGGTTTCGGCGAGGCGGGCATACCGATCCATCCCGCGCTGACCCGCGAGCTCGCCTCCGCCTCGGGACGCGGCGGCTACGGCCCGGTGGCCGGGTCGGCCGCCCTGCGCGCGGCGGCGGCGGGGTACTGGGGGCGGCGGGGACTGCCGACCGATCCGTCCGCCGTCGTGTGCGGCCCCGGCAGCAAGCCGCTGCTGTTCGCGTTGCTGATGGCGATCGGCGGGGACGTGGTGGTGGCCGCGCCGAGCTGGGTGAGCTACGCCGCGCAGGCGCCGCTGGCCGGAGTCCGGCCGATCCGGGTGGCGACCCCGCCGGGCGAGGGCGGGGTGCCGAGTCCCGCGCTGCTCGCCGACGCGGTGGTGCGCGCGCGGGCCGCCGGACGCACGGTCCGGGCGGTGATCGTCACGCTGCCGGACAACCCGACCGGCACGCTCGCCTCCGAGGAGACCGTCCGCCGGCTCTGCTCGGCCGCGCGCGACCTCGACCTCGTGATCGTGTCCGACGAGATCTACCGCGACCTCGTGCACGACCGCGGCCGCGCGGTGCCGGCCCCCGCCCGGTACGCGCCGGAGCGGACGGTGGTGACCACCGCGCTGAGCAAGAGCCTGGCGGCCGGCGGCTGGCGGCTCGGGGTGGCGCGGCTGCCGGACGGCCCGTTCGGCGCGGCGCTGCGCGCCTCGGTGCTCGGGATCGCCAGCGAGGTCTGGTCCAGCGCGCCGGCCCCGGTGCAGCACGCCGCCGCGTACGCGTTCGCCGAGCCGCCGGAGCTGGTCGAGCACGTCGACCGCAGCCGGCGGCTGCACGGGGCGGTCACCCGCGCGGTCGCGGCCCGGTTCGCCGCGGCGGGCGCCCGGGTGCCGGCCCCGCAGGGCGCGTTCTACGTCTACCCCGACCTCGACCCGCTCCGTGACGCGCTGCTCCGCGGGCACGGGGTGAGGACGTCCGTGGAGCTGTCCGAGCTGCTCCTGGAGCGCTACGGGGTGGGGGTGCTGCCCGGCAGCTCGTTCGGCGAGCCGCCCGTGGCGCTGCGCCTGCGGGTCGCGCCGAGCCTGCTGTACGGGGAGACCGACGAGCAGCGGCTCGCCGCGCTCGCCTCCCCCGACCCGGCGTCGCTGCCCTGGATCGCGGGCGGCCTGGACCGCCTTTCCGACGTGCTCGCCGATCTGCGGGAGAGCGCGCGGGCCGGGCAGGCGGCGCTCGCCTGACACGATCCGCGTCCGCCTCGCGGAAGGGACGCGGGCACAAAGGAAGAGGGCGGCGCAGGAACGCCGCGG
>NZ_JBEYYT010000376.1:0-9326 GCF_040645715.1 Spirillospora sp. NPDC046719
GCCTCCCCCGCGCCGTACGCGCCGGGCGGCGCCCCGGTCGCCCCCGCGGCGGGCCCGAGCCCGGCCTGCGCCGGCCCCTGCTGAACGGCTCCCGGCAGAGCGGCGCCAGGCGGGGTCTCACCGGAACGGGACGGGCCGGGCCGGGCGCCACCGGCGGCGGCGCCAGGCTGGACGCTTCGGCCAGGGATGGCGCCGGACTGGCCGCCCGAGGCAGAGGTCGAGCCGGGTCGGGCGTCCTGGGCGGGGACGGCGCCAGGTTGGGCGCCGTATGCAGAGGCAGTGCCGGGCCGGCCGCCTTGGGCAGGGGTCGAGCCCGGGCGGGCGGTGCCCGTCCAGGTCGCGGTCGGGGGTTCGGGGAGGGCCGCCGTGGCGGGGGCGGCGGACGGGTCGAGGCGCGGGTGCGGCGGCCCCGGACGGTCGCCGAGGAGGCGGAGCAGGACGTCCTCGGAGGTGGGGCGGGCCTTGGGGTCCTTGGCGAGGCAGCCGGCGGCGACCTCGGCGATCGGGCCGGGCAGCGCGCCGAGGTCGGGGGTCTCGTGCATGATCCGGTACATCACGGCGGGCAGCGCGCCGCCCGCGAACGGGTCGCGGCCGGTGGCGGCGAACAGCAGCGTGGCCGCCCACGCGAACAGGTCGGTGGCGGGCGACACCCGTCCCGCGAACTGCTCCGGAGCCATGTAGGCGGGGGTCCCGACGACCTGGCTGGTCATCGTGGCGCCGGCGTCGAACGCGCGGGCGATGCCGAAGTCGATCACGCGCGGCCCGTCCAGGCCCATCAGCACGTTCTGCGGCTTGAAGTCGCGGTGCACGACGCCCGCGCGGTGGATCGCGGTGAGCGCGGTGACCGTGCCGATCGCCAGCCGGTCCAGGTCGGCGCCGGTGCGCGGGCCCTGTTCGAGCACGAGCTCGCGCAGCGACCGGCCCGGCACGTACTCGCTGACGATGTAGGGGCGGTCGCCGTCCATGTCGGCGGCGAGGACCTGCGCGGTGCAGAACCCCGCGATCCGCTGCAGCAGGGCCAGCTCGCGGACGAAACGGCCGCGCGCGGCGGCGTTGCCGAGCAGCTGCGCGTGCAGCAGCTTGACGGCGACGCGCGGCGGCGCGCCCGACGGGCCCGGCGCGGCGGGCGCGTGGTCGCCCGCGCCGGCGGGGCGGCCGAGGTAGACCACGCCCTGGCCGCCGGTGCCGAGCCGCCCGAGGATCTCGTAGCCGCCGAGGCGGGTGGGATCCGCGGCGGTGAGGGGAAGCGGGCTCGCCATTGTGACCCCCGTCAGGTCCCGCAATGCCGGCCGCCGGCCGGGCGCAAGAATTCCGTATTCTCCCGGGCACTAATCGGTGCCGCCCGGCATCCAAGAGTATAGGTTCACCGAACCCGGAGCGGGAGACGACGCATGCTCGAGATCAATTCACGAATGGCGCGGGGCCGGATGCCGATCATGGCGGCCGGCGCGCTGGTGCTGGCGGCGGGGACGCTGGCGGGCTGCGGGGACGCGGGGGCCACCATCACCCGGCTGACCGTGGGCTCGCCGGGGCGCGACCCGTACACCCTGGCGGCGAACACCGACCAGGTCAAGGTGGCGACGCGCCCGGCGCGGGGCGGCACGAAGGACGGCGACGCGCCCGGCCTGTACGGCGGGACGCGCCGGATCTCGAGCTGCGACCAGCGCAGGCTCGTCGCGTTCCTGCAGGCCAACCCGGACAAGGCGCGCGCGTGGGCGGGCGTGCAGGGCATTCCGGTGAGCGACATCGAGCGGTACGTGTCGCGGCTGACGCCGGTGCTGCTGCGCACCGACACCCTGGTGACCAACCACGGCTACCGGGACGGCAGGGCGACGAGCGAGAGCGCCGTGCTCCAGGCCGGAATGGGCGTTCTGGTCAATGGCTACGGGGTTCCGGCGGTGAAGTGCAATTGCGGGAATCCGCTGACCGCGCCGGCGGGCAAGATCAATACATCGAACGCGCGGTACAGTGGCCGAAAGTGGCCGGGATTCGAGAAGCGGAATGTGACGCGGATCCGGCCGCGGGATTCCCGCAAGGGCACGATCACGGTCTTCGTGCTCGTCGATCCGGGCGCCACGATGGGCTTCGAGCGGCCGCGCGCGACCACGGGCGGCGACGACGGGCCGCCGCTGCCGCTTCCGGCCACCGAGACGGAGCCGTCGGGCGGCACGCCCAGCGACTCCCCGGCGCCGGCCGACTCGGGGTCGTCGGGCTCCCCCGCGCCGGGCGACGGGTCGCCGGCCCCCGGGTCGCCGGAGCCGGGGATCTCCGATCCGGGATCGCCCGCGCCGGGGTCCCCGGCGCCGGAAATCTCGCAGCCGGGGGTGTCGCCCGGCGGCGGACCGGGCACGGGGACCGCGACCGGCACCGGCACCGGCACCGGCACCGGCACCGGCACCGGCGATGATGGGTCGGGCGGCACCGGGACCGGCGGCACCACCGGCGGGGCGGGGGCCGGGACGCCCGGCGACGAGCCGCAGAGCCCGGTGATCTCGATGGCGCCGCCCGGCGGATCGGCGGGGTCGTCCCCGGCCCTCTGACCCCTGCTGCTACATTTGTTCATATGAGCAGTGCTTCAGATGTCATCCCCGCGGAGGCGTGCGCCGTCCGCGTGGTCGACGCGGAGAAGGTCGCCCTCGTGTCCGCCTCGATGCCGGGCGCGGAGGCGGTCGGGGAGCTCGCGCAGGTGTTCGGGCTGCTGTCCGACCCGGGCCGGCTCCGGGTGATCACCGCACTGCTCGAAGGGGGAGAGATGTGCGTGTGCGACATCGCGGCGTCCTGCGGGCAGTCGGAGTCGTCGGTGTCGCACGCGCTGCGCCTGCTGCGCGCCAACCGCGTGGTCCGGGTCCGCCGGGCCGGCCGGATGGCCTACTACCGGCTGGACGACTCGCACGTCCGGATGCTGCTCGATCTCGCCCTCGCCCACGTCGGCCACGGGGAGGAAGGCGCATGACCGCGAAGCCGGAGAACGAGCCGGACGGGCACGGGCACGGCCATGAGCACGCCCAAGGCCTGAGCCAAGGCCATGGGCATGGACACGGGCACGGGCACGGCATCTCCGCCAACGCGGACCGGCGGCTGCTCGGCGGCGCCCTCGCCCTGATCGTCGCCTACATGGCGGGCGAGGTCGTGATCGGCCTGCTGGCCGGATCGCTCGCCCTGCTCTCCGACGCCGCGCACATGCTGACCGACGCGTTCGCGATCGCGCTGGCGCTGGTCGCCATGCGGATCGCCGCGCGCCCGCCGCGGGGCGGTTTCACGTTCGGGATGCGCCGCGCGGAGATCCTCTCGGCGCAGCTGAACGGGCTGACGCTGATCCTGCTCGCGGCGTTCTTCGTGTACGAGGGCGTCCACCGGCTGATCAGCCCGCCGGAGGTCGACGGGCGGTTCGTCTTCTGGACGGCCCTCGCGGGCATCGCGGTCAACCTGGCCGCGAGCTGGCTGCTGAGCCGGGCGAACCGGACGAGCCTGAACGTCGAGGGCGCGTTCCAGCACATCCTGAACGACCTGTTCGCGTTCGTCTGCACCGCCGTCGCCGGACTGGTGGTGTGGACGACGGGGTTCGCCCGCGCGGACGCGATCGCGTCGCTGGTGGTGGCGGCGCTGATGCTGAAGGCCGGGTACGGGCTGCTGCGGGACGCGGGGCGGGTGCTGATGGAGGCCGCCCCGGCGGGCATCGACCCGTCCGAGCTGGGCGCCCGGCTGGCCGAGCGGCCGTGCGTCGAGGAGGTGCACGACCTGCACGTGTGGGAGGTCGGGTCCGGCTATCCGGCGCTGTCGGCGCACGTGCTGGTGGACGCGAAGGGCGACTGCCACGCCGTCCGCCGCGACATGCAGGACCTGCTGCGCGCCTCGTACGGGATCACCCACACGACGCTGGAGGTCGATCACGTGGACGGCCCGTCCCGGCACGGCCACTGCGAGGACTCGCACGGCCCCCGGCACGTGGGCGAGGCCGACCAGCCGCACCAGCACGCGGGCTCCGCCCCCTGCGACCACTGACCCGCCGCACGTCACAGGCCCGGCGTCAGAGGCCCGGCGTCAGAGGCCCGGCGTCAGAGCCCCGGCGTCAGAGGTCGAAGAGCTCGGCGGCGGTGTTCCAGCAGACGGCCCGGAGCCAGTCGTCGCCGAGGCCGAGGTCGGCCAGCGCCTCCAGTTGATGGGCGTAGGCGTAGGGAATGTTGGGGAAATCGGTGCCGAGCAGGATCTTGCCCTCCAGCCCGAGGTCGCGGAGCCGCGGCAGGAGCGCCTCGGGGAACGAGCCCAGGCCGCCCGCGAACCGGGTGAAGGTCATCGTCGTGTCCAGATGGACGCCGCCGTACCGGTCGGCGAGGTCGAAGAAGCCCCCGAACTCGGGCGCGCCGAGGTGGGCGATGATCGCGGTGAGGCGGGGGTGGCGGGCCAGCACCCCGGCGAACGGGTCCGGGCCGGTGAACCCGTTGGCGACCGGGCCGGACCCGGCGTGGACCAGGGCGGGGACCCCGGCCTCGGCGAGGATCCCCCACGCCTCGTCCAGCTCCTTGTCCCGGGGGTCGAACCCGCCGACCTGGAGGTGGACCTTGAACACACGCGCCCCCGACTCCAGGGCGCGGCGCACGTAGGCGGCGGCGCTCGGCTCGGGGAAGAACGTCGCGGTCTGCAGGCAGTCGGGGACGCGGGCGGCGAACTCGGCGCCCCACTCGTTCAGCGACTCGGCCATGCCGGGCCGGTGCGGGTACACCAGCGCGGTGAACGCGCGGACGCCGAGGCCGCGCAGGAACGCCAGCCGCTCCTCCTCCGAGTCCCGGTAGCGGATCGGCCACTCCGTGCCGATCAGCGGTCCGGCGTCGTCGAAGTACGCCCAGACCGCGCTCATCAGCCGCGGCGGCATGAAGTGGACGTGCGCGTCGATGATGCCGGGCAGCCCGAGCGCCTGCCAGAACGCGGGGACGGCGGAATCCGAACGGGGTTCAGTCACGCCCCGAACCCTAGCCGGAGGCGGGCGGGCCGCCGGCGGGTGCTAGGCGATCGCGGCCAGCAGGGCGGGCAGCGCGGCGCGCAGCTCCCGCCGCCAGTACGGCCAGGTGTGCGTGCCGCGGTAGAAGTGCGTGGAGATCGGGATGCCGAGCTTCTTCAGCTTGCCCGCGAACTCGCGGGTGACGCTTCCGGCGAGCGCCTCGACCACGTCGTGGCCGGTGCCGGGCTTCGGGTCGTAGGGGCCGGGCCGCCCGTCGCCCGCGCTGACGTGCAGCTGGACGCCGGCGAGGCGGTCGGCCAGGTCGAACGGGTTGTGCTGGCGCCACACGACGCGCTGCTCGTCGGGGTCGCCCCACACGTCCGTCCAGTCGCGGGCGGGCTCGCCGATCGCGACGGTCAGCTCGACGAGGTCGGCGACGTCCAGGCCGCGCGGGTCGCGGTGGAGGGTGTGCACCGGGCCGCTGAACGACGCGGCGGCGCGGAACAGGCCGCGGTGCCGGGCGGCGTAGGACAGCGCGCCCATCCCGCCGGTCCCATTCCCGGCGACGGCGCGCCGCGTTCCGGCGCGGTATCCGCGTTCGAGTATCTGGCGCAGCTCGGCCAGATGGAACGTCTCCCACTTCGGCGCCCCGCCGTCGCCGCGATTCCACCAATCGGTGTAATTCCCGCAGGGGCCGCCGTCCGGCATGACGACGATCACCTCGCCGTCCCCGGTCAGCTCCTCGACGCCGCCGTGGTCGGTCCAGGCGGTGTGCCCGGCGCCGGAGCCGTGCAGCAGCCACAGCACGGGCCAGGTCCGGGAGGCGTCCCGCGACCAGCCCGGAGGCAGCAGGAGCCGGGCGTGCGCGACGCCGGGGAGGACGGGCGAGCGGACCGCGAGGTCCAGGACGCGGCGGCGGGGCCGGTGCTCGCCGACGACGGTCGCGCCGTCGTCGGCGGGTGCTGCGGACGGGGCGGCGCCCCCGGTGGCCATGGACATGTTTTCCGTCCCGGTCATTCAGCTGTGGTTCACCGGTAATGTCCCCACTTCCGGCCATGTTTCAACGTGAAGTAATGGGTTTATAAAGCAGCGGACCCGGGTTCCCGGGCGGCCGCCGGTAGGGTGGCGCGAACGAGTGGAGGGCGACCGAGTCGAGATGCGGAGCAAAGCGGAGCTGGAGTCGGCGATCGGCAAGGGCGGCCGCGCGGTCCTGGTGATCAACTCGCGGTCGCGGCGGGGCCGCCGGCTGTACGGCCGGGCGCGCCGCCTGCTGGACGAGGCCGGGATCGCCTTCGACCAGGTCTTCCCGGTGACCGATCCGACCCGGCTGCGCGACCTGTTCGGCGACGTGCTGGCGCTGGAGCCCGACCTCGTCGTGGTCGGCGGCGGGGACGGGACGGTCGCCGAGGCCGTCGGGCACCTCGCGCACCGCGACATCGCGCTCGGCGTGCTGCCGCTCGGCACCACCAACAACTTCGCGCGCAGCCTGGAGCTGCCGCTGGACCTGCCCGGCGCGGTCCGGACCGTGGCGCTGGGCGGCCCGGGCGGCGGGAAGGTCGCCGACGTGGACGTCGGCTGGTTCGAGAGCACCGGCGACCCGCAGGGCGAGGGGCCGGGCGCCGACCGCGAGCACATCTTCGCGAACATGGTCAGCCTCGGCCTGTCGGTGCAGGTCGCGGGGAAGGTCCCGCACCTGCTGAAGCGGTACCTCGGCCGTCCCGCGTACGCGCTGACGGCGGCGGGGCTGCTGCCCCGGCACAAGGCGTTCACGGCCCGCATCACGATCGACGGGGAGACGACGTCCCTCCGGACGCACCAGCTGAACATCGCGAACGGCGCGCACCACAGCGGGCAGCGGATCGCCCGGGACGCGAGCCCCGACGACCGGCTGCTGGCCGTCTACCGGCTGGGCGACGAGCGGCGGCTGCGGCTGGCGTCCGCGACGGCCCGGCACGTGCTGACCGGCCCGTGGCGGACGCTGGACGAGGACGCGTTCCTCACCACCGCGCACGTGGAGATCGAGACCGATCCGCCGATGCGGGTGGACGTGGACGGCGAGGTCCGCGGCCGGACGCCGGTGACGATCCGGCTGCGGGGCAACGCGCTGCGCGTGATCGTCCCGCAGACGTTCGACGACACCTGATCCACCGCCCCGCGGCGGCCCGGTGCGGGTGGGCCGGGTCGCGGGTCAGAGCACGCCGCGCGCCGCGAGCAGGTCCCTGAGCCGGTCGTGCGGCAGCGCCGGCGACCGGTGCCCGTCCCGGCCGATCATGGTGCGGGCCGCCAGCAGCGCGTTCAGCACGGCCTCCTCGACCGCCTGGACGACGGCCTCGTAGAACGGGTCGATCCGGTTCCACGGGACGAACCGCAGCGTCTCGTAGCCCTCCTCCCCCGCCGGGAAGCCGCCGGTGAGCGCGCCCGCGTTGGCGGTGGAGAAGGCCAGGAAGATGTCGCCGGACGAGTGCTGCCCGTAGGTGCCGGTGCGGGCCAGGCCGAGCGGGACGCGGCGGGCGAGCGCGGTGCACTGCCCGGGGATCAGCGGCGCGTCCGTCGCGACGACCGCGATGACCGAGCCGGCGCCGGCGAGCCCGAGCCAGTCGGTGTCCTCCATGGGGTTGTCGTCGGCGAGGGCCGCGCCGACCGGGACGCCGCGGACGGTGAGGTCCTTGCGGGAGCCGAAGTTCGCCTGGACGAACGCGCCGACCGTGTAGGCGTCGCCGCCGTACCGCACGACCCGCGAGGACGTCCCGTTGCCGCCCTTGAAGCCGTAGCAGTTCATGCCGGTCCCGCCGCCGGCGTTGCCCTCCTCGACGGGGCCGCCGCGCGCCGCGTCCAGCGCCCGGACCGCGTGCTCGGGACGCACGTGGGCGCCGCCGATGTCGTTGAGGTAGCCGTCCCAGGTCTCCGCGACGACGGGCAGCATCCAGTCCTGCGAGCCGGGGCTCTCGCGGAGCATCCACTCGATGGCGCCCCGGTGGCAGGTGCCGACCGCGTGCGTGTTGGTGATCAGGACGGGCGTGTTCAGGGCGCCGGTCTCGGCCAGCCAGTGCGAGCCGGTCATCTCGCCGTTGCCGTTCAGCGAGTGCACCCCGGCCGCGCAGGCGTCGGCGAGGCCGGCGCGTCCGCGCGGGAGCAGCGCCGTGACGCCGGTGCGGACGGGGCCCTCGCCCGGACGCAGCGGGCCGTCGCCGGAGACCAGCGTGACGCAGCCGACCTCGACGCCGGGCACGTCGGTGATCGCGTTGAGCGGGCCGGTGTCGCCGGGCATCGGCAGGCCGAGGGCGCGGGCGCGGGTCATGTGCCGCCTTCCGGGTCGAAGGGTCTAGCGCTCGTCGGCCATGACGTAGTCGCCGGCCTCCAGGCGCTCGATGAGGCCGCACGCCCACTGCATGGCCGCGTCGGCGGAGTGCACCCACCAGCCGAGCAGCTCGTGGAGGTGCGCGGGGTCCGCCGGCGCCTCGTACAGCGGCATGACGTTGGCGCGCCGGGCGGCCAGGCCGTCCAGCCGCTGCCGGAGCAGCTCGATCGCCTCCGGGCGGGTCAGCTCGGCGAGGAAGGCGAGCCCGGCCGTCAGCATCTCCGGGTGCCGGATGTCGACCGTGGAGATCGCGCAGCGCAGCAGCCGGAAGAACTCCTCCCGGCCCGCGCCGGTGATCTCGTAGTCGGTGTGCGGCGGCCCGGCGTCGCTCTCCTCCACGTCGTGGGCGAGCAGCAGGCCCTCCTTGGCCAGCTGCCGCAGCGCGTGGTAGATCGAGCCCGGGTTCACGTGGGCCCACTCGTCCGAGCCCCAGGAGATCAGCTCCCTGCGGATCTCGTACCCGTGGGCCCGGCCGAACCGCCGCACCCCGCCGAGGACCAGCAGCCGCGTCGCCGACATCATCACCCTTCCCTGTCCGAGCCGACGTTCAGGGTAGAGCCTGCGGCGGGCGCCGGTGGCACGCCCCCCGGCGGGCGCATCGGGAGGGTGTTCTTCCCCGGCGGGCACTGGCCCCTGGGCGGGGCCCGGCCTAGCGTCGTGCCATGGCAGCGGAATGGTGGTCCATCGAGGTGTTCGACGCGTCCCTGCCCGCGTCCGCCTGGCAGCGGTCCTGGCAGGAGACGCTGGCGGAGACCGCGCTGACCTACGGCGCGGTCCACTGGGAGTGGCACACGCACACGTGGGGCGTCGTCTTCGAGGTGTTCTTCGAGGACGAGGAGCAGTGGGAGGCGTGGCGGGCCCTGCCCGTCGTGCGCGCGGCCCTGGACGCCGTGCCGGACCCGGTGAACGGGCTGGTGGTGTACCGGGGCCGCGGCGGGTCGTCCGGGGCCCCGGTTCCCCGGCGGCCGGTCCCGGCGCCGGGCGCCGCGGCGATCGAGGCCGTCCCGCCGGAGCCCGACCCGATCATCGACC
>NZ_JBEYYT010000377.1:0-9250 GCF_040645715.1 Spirillospora sp. NPDC046719
GCCCCGCCGACCGGCACGTCGCGGTCGTGGCCGTCCCCGGCGGCTACGAGGTGCGGCTCGGCGACGAGGTCCGCGCCCGGTCCCACGACCTGACGGCGACGGCGGCGGCCGCCGCCACCACACGGAGGAGCGAGTGATCGACTACGTCCGCGACGGCGCGGAGATCTACCGGCGGTCGTTCGCGACCATCAGGGCGGAGGCGGACCTCGCGGGGCTGCCGGACGACGTCGCCCGGGTCGCCGTCCGCATGATCCACTCGTGCGGGATGACCGACCTGGTGCGCGACCTGGACCACGCGCCCGGCGTCGTCGCGGCCGCCCGCGAGGCGCTGCTGGCGGGCCGGCCGATCCTGTGCGACGCGCGGATGGTCGCGGCGGGCGTCACCCGTAGGCGGCTCCCCGCGGACAACGACGTGGTCTGCACGCTCGGCGACCCGCGCGTGCCCGCGCTCGCCGCGGAGCTCGGCACCACCCGCAGCGCCGCCGCGCTGGAGCTGTGGCGCGACCGCCTCGGCGGCTCCGTCGTCGCGATCGGCAACGCGCCGACCGCGCTGTTCCGGCTGCTGGAGATGGTCGCGGACGGCGCGCCCCGGCCCGCCGCCGTGCTCGGCATCCCGGTCGGGTTCATCGGTGCCGCCGAGTCCAAGGACGCGCTCGCCGCGTCCGGCCTGCCGTACCTGGTGGTGCGCGGGCGGCGCGGCGGCAGCGCGATGACCGCCGCCGCGATCAACGCCATCGCCAGCGAGGAAGAGTGATGACCGGACACCTGTACGGGGTGGGGCTCGGCCCCGGCGACCCCGAGCTGATCACGGTGAAGGCGGCCCGGCTCGTGGAGAGCGCGGACGTGGTCGTGCATCACGCGGCGCGGCACGGGCGCAGCATCGCGCGCCGCATCGCCGCCCCCCACCTGCGCGAAGGGCAGATCGAGGAAGCCCTGATCTACCCGGTCACCACCGAGCGGACCGACGACTACCGGGCCGTGCTGGAGGAGTTCTACGAGCGGTGCGCGGCGCGGCTCGCCGAGCATCTCGACGCCGGGCGCGACGTCGTGGTGCTGTGCGAGGGCGACCCGTTCTTCTACGGCTCGTACATGCACCTGCACAAGCGGCTCTCCGGCCGGTACCCGACGACGGTGGTACCGGGCGTCACCTCGGTGAGCGCCGCGTCCGCCGAGCTGGGCCGCCCGCTGGTCGAGCGCGACGAGGTGCTGACCGTCCTGCCCGGCACGCTGCCGCCCGGCGACCTGGCCCGCCGCCTCGCCGCCACCGACTCGGCCGCCGTGCTGAAGCTCGGCCGGACGTTCGGCGGCGTCCGCGCGGCCCTGGACGAGGCGGGCCGCCTGGACGACGCCTGGTACGTCGAGCGCGCCACCACCGACGGGCAGCGGGCGCTGCCGCTGGCCGAGGTCGACCCGGAGACCGTCCCGTACTTCTCCGTCGCGATCCTGCCGAGCCGCGTGCACGAGCGGACGCGCCGCGAGCTGCCGGAACCCGCCGCGCCGGGGGAGGGGCGGGGCGAGGTCGCGATCGTCGGGCTCGGCCCGGCGGGCCGCGAATGGCTCACCCCCGAGGCGCAGGACGCCCTCGCCACCGCCGACGACCTCGTCGGATACGCCCCCTACCTGGCGCGGGTGCCCGCGAACCCCCGGCAGGAGCGGCACGCCTCCGACAACCGGGTCGAGTCGGAGCGGGCGGAGTTCGCGCTCGCGCTCGCCGAGCGGGGGCGCCGCGTGGCGGTGGTGTCGTCGGGCGACCCGGGCGTGTTCGCGATGGCCGCCGCCGTGCTGGAGGTCGCCGCCGAGGACCGCTGGAAGGACGTCCCGGTGCGGGTCCTGCCGGGGCTGACCGCCGCGAACGCCGTCGCGTCCCGGATCGGCGCGCCGCTCGGGCACGACTACTGCGTGCTGTCGCTGTCCGACCGGCTGAAGCCCTGGGACGTCATCGCGTCCCGCCTCGCCGCCGCGGCGGCCGCCGACCTGGTCATCGCGATCTACAACCCGGCGTCGAAGACCCGGAAGGAGCAGGTCGCCAAGGCCCGCGACGTGCTGCTGGAGCACCGTTCGCCGGACACGCCGGTCGTCATCGGGCGCGACGTCGGCGGCCCCGAGGAGAGCGTCCGCGTGGTCCGGCTCGCCGACCTCGACGCGGACGGCGTCGACATGCGCACGCTGCTGCTGGTCGGCTCGTCGCAGACGACGGTCGCCGAGCGCGGCGACGGCCGCACGACCGTCTTCACGCCGCGCCGCTACCCCTCATGAGCGGGCCGGTGCCGGGCGAGCCACGCGGCCGCCTCCTCGACCGTCGCGGCGACCGGGACGCCGTCCGGGGCGGGCGGCCGGTCGACCATGACCACCGGGATCCGCAGCGTCCGGGCCGCGGCGAGCTTGGCGGACGTCATCGCGCTGCCGCTGTCCTTGGTGACCAGCGCGTCGATCGCGTGCTCGCGCATCAGCGCCAGCTCCTCGCCGACGGTGAACGGGCCGCGCGCGAGGACCGTCTCCATCCGCGGCGGCAGCGGCGGCTCCGGCGGGTCGACGGACCGGACGAGGAACCAGCGGCGCGCGTCGCCCGCGAACGCGGCGAGGTTCTTGCGGCCGGTGGTCAGGAAGACCCGCTCGCCGGGCAGGTCCGCGGCGGCGGCCTCCAGCGACGGGACGCGCCGCCAGTCGTCGCCGGGGCCCTCCGTCCAGCCGGGGCGGCGCAGCACCAGCAGCGGGACGCCGGTCCGCTCCGCCGCGAGCACGGCGGACTCGGTCATCAGCGCGGCGAACGGATGCGTCGCGTCGACGACCGCGCCGATCCGCTCGTCGCGCAGCCAGGCCGCGAGCCCGTCCGGGCCGCCGAACCCGCCGATGCGGGTGCGGCCCGGCGGCAGATCGGGGTCGGCCGTCCGGCCCGCCAGCGAGCTGATCACGTCGTAGCGGGGATCGCCGGCGAGGCGCCCGGCCAGCCGCCGCGCCTCGCCGGTGCCGCCGAGCAGCAGCACGCGCTGGGGCTCTTCCACGCGCGGGGTCTCTTCCACGGGCAGGGTCACGCCACCAGGGTATTGCCGTGAGCGATCTCCGTTACGGCTGGACGACCGGGGCGTGCGCGACGGCCGCGACCAAGGCGGCGCACGCCGCGCTGCTCACCGGCGAGTTCCCCGACCCCGTCGAGATCACGCTGCCGAAGGGGCAGACGCCCGCGTTCGCGCTGGCCGTGGAGGAGCTCGGCGACGGGTTCGCGACGGCCGGGATCGTCAAGGACGCGGGCGACGACCCCGACGTCACGCACGGCGCGCTCGTCCGCTCGACGGTCCGGCCGGGCCCGCCCGGCGGCGGGGTGGTGTTCCGCGCGGGACCGGGAGTCGGCACCGTCACCCGCCCCGGCCTGCCGCTGGAGGTCGGCGAACCGGCGATCAACCCGGTGCCGCGCCGGATGATGCGGGAGGTCCTCGGCGACGCCGACATCATCGTGGAGATCTCCGTCGACGGCGGCGAGGAGCTGGCGCGCCGCACGTGGAACCCGCGCCTCGGCATCCTCGGCGGGCTGTCGATCCTCGGCACGACCGGCGTCGTCGTCCCGTACTCGTGCTCGGCGTGGATCGACAGCATCCGGCGCGGCGTGGACGTCGCCCGGGCCATGGGACGCGAGCACGTCGCGGGCGCGACCGGCAGCACATCCGAGAAGGTGGCCGCCGATCTGTACGGCCTCCCGGAGGACGCGCTGCTCGACATGGGCGACTTCGCCGGGGCCGTGCTGAAGTACCTGCGCCGCCACCCGGTGCCGAGGCTGACGATCGCGGGCGGCGTCGGCAAGCTCGCCAAGCTCGCCGCCGGCCACCTCGACCTGCACTCCAAGCGGTCCCAGGTCGACTTCGGCGTCCTGGCGTCCATGGTCGGCGACCCGGAGACCGCCGAGCGGGTGCGGGGCGCGAACACCGCGCTCGACGCGCTCCAGATCTGCCGGCGCGCCGGCGTCCCGCTGGGCGACCTGGTGGCGGCCCGCGCCCGCGAGACCGCGCTGGCCACCCTGCGCGGCGCGCCCGTGGCCGTCGACGTGGTCGTCATCGACCGCGCCGGCACGATCGTCGGCCGCGCAGGCCCCTGACCCCGCTCCGTCCCCTGACCCCGCTCCGGCTCCTGACCCCGCTCCGGCTCCTGATCAGCGCCGCGGTGAATGGGCTCAGCGGCAGCGGGCGGCGGAGTAGAGGTGGCTGTCGGTGAAGTTCTCGGCGGTCAGGACCCGGCCGACGATGATCACCGCGGTCCGCTCGATGCCCGCCTCGCGGACCTTCCCGGCGATGTCGGCCAGCGTGCCCCGGACGATCACCTCATCCGGCCGGGACGCGTAGGCGACCACGGCGACCGGGCAGTCCGCGCCGTAGTTCGGGACCAGCTCGTCCACCACCGGCCCGATCCGCTGGACGGCCAGGTGCAGCACCATCGTCGCGCCGCTCCGGCCGAGCGTCGCGAGGTCCTCGCCCGGCGGCATCGGCGTCGCCCGCGCCGACGTGCGGGTCAGCACCACGGTCTGCGCCACCTCGGGGACGGTCAGCTCCCGGCCCAGCGAGGCCGCCGCCGCCGCGAACGCGGGCACGCCCGGCGTCACGTCGTACGGCACGCCCGCCGCGTCCAGCCGCCGCATCTGCTCGGCCATCGCGCTGAACACCGACGGGTCGCCCGAGTGCAGCCGCGCGACGTCCTGCCCGTGCCCGTGCGCCGCGACGAGCTCGGCGACGATGTCGTCCAGGACCATGCCCGCCGTGTTCACCAGGCGCGCGCCCTCCGGGCACCACCCCAGCACCTCCGGCGGGACGAGGCTCCCCGCGTACAGGCACACCGGCGACGCCGCGACCAGGTCGCGGCCGCGGACGGTCATCAGGTCGGCGGCGCCCGGCCCGGCGCCGATGAAGTGCACGGTCACCGGCCGTCCCCCCGCGTCGCGGCCCACTGCGTCACCGGCATCATCGGCCGCCAGCCGGTGAACCCGCCGACCGCCCCTGCGCGCCCGATCTCGATCCTGGTCAGGTCGCCGCCGAGCCGCTCGCGCGCCTGCGTCACCACCCGCTCCGACTCGATCGTGACCGCGTTGACGACCAGCCGGCCGCCCGGCCGCAGCGCCTCCCAGCACGCGTCCACCATCCCCGGCGCGGTGACGCCGCCGCCGATGAACACCGCGTCCGGCGTGCCGAGGCCCGCCAGCGCGGCGGGCGCCTCCCCGACGACGACCCGGATCCCCGGCACGCCGAGGGCCCGCGCGTTCGCCTCGATCCGCGCGGCGCGCAGCGGCCGCTCCTCGATCGCGATGGCCCGGCACGAGCGGTGCGCGCGCATCCACTCGATCCCGATGCTGCCGGCGCCCGCCCCGACGTCCCACAGCAGCTCGCCCGGCACCGGCCCCAGCCGCGCCAGGGTGATCGCGCGGACCTCCCGCTTGGTGATCTGCCCGTCGTGGTCGTAGGAGTCGTCCGGCAGCCCCGGCACGACCGGCGTCCCGGGCCCCTCGCAGCGGATCGCGACGACGTTCAGCGCGCCCGGATCGTCCGGGACGGGGCCGACGCGCTCGTCCTCCGCGCCCAGCCGCTCCAGGACGGTCACCTCGCTGCCGCCGTAGCCGCGCTCGTCCAGCAGCGCCGCGACCTCGGCGGGGGTGTCCGCGTCCGCGCTCAGCACCAGCACCCGCCGGCCCGGCGCCAGCACCGCGCCCAGCACCGACAGCGGCCGCCCGACCGCGCTCACGACCTCGGTGTCCTCGACCGGCCAGCCGAGCCGCGCGCACGCCAGCGACAGCGACGACGCGTGCGGCACCACCCGCACCCGGTCCGCGCCCAGCAGCCGGACCAGCGTCGTCCCGACGCCGTAGAACATCGGGTCGCCGCTCGCCGCGACCGCGATCCGGCGGCCCCGGTGCGCCTCGAACAGCGTCGGCAGCCCCGGCAGCATCGGCGACGGCCACAGCGCCCGCTCGGCGTCCAGCGCCGGCAGCAGCCCGAGCTGCCGCGGCCCGCCCATGATCACTTCCGCCTTGCGGAACGCGTCCCGGGCGGGCTCGGTGAGGCCCTCCCAGCCGTCCGCGCCCATCCCGACGACCCAGACGTCCGGCGCCGCCGGCGCCTCCTCCGGCGCCTCCTCACGCAGGTCCGCCCGAAGGTCCGGGCGGGTGATCCCGTCAGACATTGCCCAGCACCCGCTCGACCGCGATCTCGATCACGACCCGCCGCGGGTTGGCGCGCGGCGGCTTGTACCGCTCGGCGTAGCGGCGCTCGGCGTCGGCGACGGAGGCGGCGTCCGTCCTGAGGACGGCCCGGCCCTCGACCGTGATCCAGTGCCGGCCGTCCACCTGGCTCACCGCGGCCGGCAGCCCCGCCGCGCTCGCGGCCCGCACGTGCCGCGCCTTCGCCGAGTCCGCCGAGGTGATCACGCGCACCAGCCCGGCGTCGGCGTCCAGCGTCGCGCCCACCGGCACGGCGTGCGGCGTGCCGTCCGGCCGGACGGTGACCAGCGTGCACACCCGCCGCTCCCGCCAGAACTCCCGCACCCGCTCGTCGTCCAGGCTCAGCCGGTGTCGTGTCCCCTGCATCTCGTCCTCTCGTCCGGTGTGCAGCAGGATCCCAGAAACCGGCGGCGGTTCGCGCGCTGCCCGGGGTCAGGCGGCGGCCAGCCGCGCGCACAGCGCGGGGACGGCCTCGCCGATCGGCTCCCGGACGACCTCGTCGGCGAGGTCGTCGTAGGGCGTCGGGTCCCGGTTGACGATGATCAGCCGGGCTCCGCACTCGGCCGCGACGGCGCACAGCCGCGCCGCCGGGTCCACGGTCAGCGAGCTGCCGATCGCCACGAACACCTCCGCGGCGCGGGCGATGTTCCCGGCCAGCGACAGCACGTCCGCGTCGAGGTACTGGCCGAACAGCACGATCGACGGCTGCAGCACGCCGCCGCAGGCCGGGCAGGACGGATCGTCCTCGCCGCGCGCCAGGACGTCGGCGGTCGGGTACCCGGCGCGGCAGCGCAGGCACGACGTGGTGGCCATGCTGCCGTGCAGCTCCAGCACCTTGCGGGGCGTCGAGCCGGCCTTCTGGTGCAGTCCGTCGACGTTCTGGGTGAGGATCCGCACGGCCGCGGCCTTCTCCAGGCCGGCCAGCGCGCGGTGCGCGGCGTTGGGGCGGGCGTCCGCGTGCAGGTCGAGCGTCCGCCAGAAGCGGCGCCTGACCTCGGCGTCGTTGACGAAGTGCTTGCGGGTGAAGAGGCGGGCCAGCTCGGGGTCCCGGGTCCACACCCCGGACGGGCCCCGGTAGTCCGGAATGCCCGAGTCCGTGGAGATTCCTGCGCCGGTCAGCACGGCGATGCGCTCGGCCATGGGGGAGAACGTACGGGCCGGATGGTGACAGGGTCGACCCGTTTTCCGCGCTGGCGGACATATGCCGTCATATGATTAGTTAGCGCAAGAAACTATCTCTGGGGAGGGGAGAGCGTGCCGACCAAGCACTATCCGTGGATCGCGCTGAGCAACACGACGCTGGGCATGCTGCTCGCGACGGTCAACTCCTCGATCGTGATCATCTCGCTGCCGGCCATCTTCCGCGGGATCCATCTGAACCCGCTGGAACCGGGCAACGTCAGCTACCTGCTGTGGATCCTGATGGGCTACATGCTCGTCTCCGCGGTCCTGGTGGTGACGCTCGGCCGGCTCGGCGACATGTTCGGCCGCGTCCGGATGTACAACGCCGGCTTCGCGGTCTTCACGGTCGGGACGATCGTGCTCGGGCTGGACCCGCTGCACGGCGGCGCCGGGGCCGTCTGGCTCATCGCCTGGCGCGTCTTCCAGGGGATCGGCGGCGCCATGCTGATGGCCAACTCCGCCGCGATCCTCACCGACGCGTTCCCGGCGGGCCGGCGCGGCATGGCGATGGGCGTCAACCAGGTCGCCGGCATCGCGGGCAGCTTCCTCGGCCTCGTCGCCGGCGGCCTGCTCAGCGAGGTCGACTGGCGGCTGGTGTTCTTCGCCTCGGCCCCGATCGGGCTCATCGGGACCGTCTGGGCCTACCGCAGCCTCGTCGAGACCGCCACCCGCGCCGTCCGCGCGCGGATCGACTGGATCGGGAACGCGACCTTCGCGGTCGGGCTGACCGCGCTGCTGGCCGCGATCACCTACGGCATCCAGCCGTACGGCGGGCACGACATGGGCTGGACGAACCCGTGGGTGCTGGCGGGCGTCATCGGCGGCGTCGTGGTCCTCGCGGTCTTCTGCTACATCGAGACCAAGGTCGACGAGCCGATGTTCCACCTCGACCTGTTCAGGATCCGCGCGTTCGCGGCCGGGAACGCGGCCGGGCTGCTCGCCGCGATCTCCCGCGGCGGCATGCAGTTCATGCTGATCATCTGGCTGCAGGGCATCTGGCTGCCGCTGCACGGCTACGACTTCGAGGACACCCCGCTGTGGGCCGGCATCTACCTGCTGCCGCTCACCCTCGGGTTCCTGGTCGCCGGGCCGATCTCGGGCCACCTGTCCGACCGCCACGGGGCCCGCGCGTTCGCCTCCGGCGGACTCATGCTGTCCGCGCTGGCCTTCCTCGGCCTGCTGCTGATCCCGACGGACTTCGACTACCGGGTCTTCGCGCTGCTGATCTTCCTCAACGGGGTCGGCTCCGGGCTGTTCGCCGCGCCCAACACCACCGCGATCATGAACTCGGTGCCGGCCGGGCAGCGCGGCGCCGCGTCCGGCATGCGCGCCACCTTCATGAACGCCGGCATGGTGCTGTCGATCGGCGTGTTCTTCTCGCTGATGATCGCCGGGCTGTCGAACTCGCTGCCGAAGACGCTGACCGGCGGGCTGACCTCGCACGGCGTCTCGCCCGACGTCGCCGCGCAGGTCGGCCGGACGCCGCCGGTCGGCACGCTGTTCGCCGCGTTCCTCGGCTACAACCCGATCCAGAACCTGCTGGAGCCCTTCCACGCGCTGGCGCGGCTGGCGCCGCACGACGCCGCCACGCTGACCGGCCGGTCGTACTTCCCGCACCTGATCGCCGACCCGTTCCACCACGGCCTGGTGATCGTGTTCAGCATGGCGATCGCGATGTCGCTGATCGCGGCGCTGGCCTCGCTGCTGCGCGGCCGCCGGTACGTCCACGACGACACGGCGGCGGACGCGCCCGAGCCGGTGAAGGCCGGTAAGGACGCCTCGTGAGTCGCGGAGTCCGCGGAGAGGACCGTCCTCCGCTCGGCGGCCGCTGACACGGCCGCCCCGCACAGCCCCGCCCCGGAACCCCCGGCCGCC